>JAHWLA010000091.1 GCA_019347595.1 Actinomycetota bacterium | reverse complement strand
CGCAACGAGAACGGACTCACGCCACGCGGTAGGGGGCGCGGCTGGGGCCGCCCGACGTCATGCGCCACACCAACCCGGCCAGCAGCCCGAACACGAAGCCGCCGATGTGGGCCATGGCCGCCACCCCCGAGTTGGGGCCGATGAAGAACTGGCTGACGAACCACAGGCCCAGCAGCCACTTGGCCCCGATGTCACGGAACAGCACGATGAACCCGAACAGGATCAGCGTGCGGATGCGGACGTTCGGATAGAGCACGAGGTAGGCGCCCATCACTCCGGCCACTGCGCCCGACGCCCCGATCATCGGAATGGTGCTGTCGGGGTCGATCGCCACCTGGGCGGCCGTGGCCACAATGCCGGCCAGCAGGTAGAAGACGAGGTAGGTCACGCGCCCGCGGCGGTCCTCGATGTTGTTGCCGAAGACCCAGAGGAACAGCATGTTCCCGGCCAGGTGCAGAAGGCTCCCGTGCAGGAACATCGAGTACAGCACCGACAGCCAGATGCTCTTGTCGGGATAGCAGGCGGGGCCCGGGTCGGGCGGGCACAGTGCCGCACTGGACGGGCCGCCGTTGGCGGGGAACGTGCTGTCCACCTCGTCCTCCGTCAACGGCTCGCCCGACGTGATCTCCTGCGGGATGGCGGCGCTGTCGAGGAGGAACCTGATCTCGCGCACGGCCTGTTCGTCGGGGTTGCCGCCCACCAGGTTCACCTGTCCCGTGGGCTGCACCACGAAGTAGACGGACACGCAGGCGGCGATGAGCAGCAGCGTGACGAAGGCCGTCGTCCGCGTGGGGTTCTCGTCCTTCAGGGGGATCACGCAGGGAGGCTATGCCCGACTTGTCGGTTGGGCACACGAAGTGACCGATGGGTAGGGTCTGCGCCCATGGCCCAGAACGACATGCTCAAGCGCTACCTGGACGCCGGCATCGCTTTCACCAAGATGAGCCGGAGCCGCGCCGAGGGCATCATCAACGACTTGGTCAAGACCGGCGAGATCCAGCGCGACCAGGCGGCCGATCGGGTCGAGGAGCTGGTCGAGCGCAGCCGGCGCAACACCGAGGCGCTGGTCGACATGGTGCGCAAGGAGCTGCGCCAGCAGCTCAACGCCATGGGCGTCGCCACCAAGGCCGACATCGACCGCATCGAGGCCAGGCTGGCCAAGCTCCTCGGTGGTGGCCGGGGCTCCGACGGCACCGCCGCCGCCCAGAAGGCGGCATCGACCCAGAAGACGGTGGCGCCGAAGAAGGCCCCGGCCAAGAAGGCCCCGGCCAAGAAGGCCCCGGCCAAGAAGGCCCCGGCCAAGAAGGCTGCGCCCACGAAAGCCTCCGCCCCGAAGGCAGCACCGGCCAAGAAGGCGGCCGGGGCCAAGAAGGCCTGAGCACGCGCCGCCGCCTCGACGCCGAGCTGGTGCGTCGGGGCCTGAGCCCCAGCCGCGAGCAGGCGCAGGAGGCCATCGCCGCCGGCCGCGTGCTGGTGGCGGGCACGGTGGCCGACAAGCCCGCCCGCCTGGTAGCCCCGGGCGACGCCGTCGAACTGGTTGGTCCGCCGCCGCGTTTCGTGGGCCGCGGGGGCGAGAAGCTCGACGCCGCCCTCGACCGCTTCGCCATCGAGGTGACGGGCACGCGCGCGCTCGACGCCGGCGCGTCGACGGGCGGCTTCACCGACGCCCTCCTGCAACGGGGCGCTCGCCAGGTCGTCGCCGTCGACGTCGGCTACGGCCAGCTCCACGAGCGACTCCGAGCCGACCCGCGTGTCGTCGTCCGCGAACGCGTCAACGTGCGCAGTTTCACCGACCCGGAACCGTTCGACGTGGTGGTGGCCGACCTGTCGTTCATCTCGCTGCGCACCGTCGCCCCCCCACTGGTTGCCGCCGGGCGGCGGGGCGCCGACATCGTCGTGCTGGTGAAGCCGCAGTTCGAGGTGGGCCGGCAGGACGCCTCGCGCGGGCGGGGCGTGATCCGCGAACCGTCGCTCTGGCTGCAGTCGCTCGAGGGCGTGCATGGCGCCATGGCGGAGGCCGGAGCGGCCATGATGGGGGCCATGGTGTCGCCCCTCAAAGGGGCCGACGGCAACGTCGAGTTCCTCGCCTGGTTCCGCTCGGGCGAGGTGCAGCGCACGTCGGTCGACCTCGCTGCCGTGGTGGAACAGGCCTGATGGCGGCCGTCGTCATCGTCCCCCATCAAGTCCGACCCGAAGCTGCCGACCTGGCGCGCCAGGCCATCGGTTGGCTCGACGGGTGGGGCCACGAGGTGCGGATTCCCGACGAGGATGCCGATGCCACGGGGCTGGACGACTGGCGCGTGCCCGTCTCCAAGCTGGCCGACGGGGCCGATCTGGCCATCGCCCTCGGCGGTGACGGGACGATGCTGCGCACGGTCGACCTCGTGTGCGGGGCCGACGTGCCGGTGCTCGGCGTGAACGTCGGGCAACTCGGCTACCTCACCGCCATCGAGCCCGCCGCGCTGCGAGACGCACTGGAGCGGTTCTTCGCGGGCCACTACTCCGTCGAGCAGCGCATGACGCTGGCTGTCGACGTCGGCGGCGTCAGCCGCATGGCGCTCAACGAAGCGGTGCTGGAGAAGACGCTGTCGGGCCACACCGTGCGCCTGGCCATGTCGATCAACGACGGCCCCTTCCTCACCACCGCGGCCGACGGCCTCATCGTGTGCACGCCGACCGGGTCGACCGCCTACAACTTCTCGGCCCGCGGACCCATCGTGTCGCCCCGCCTGCGCGGCCTGGTCGTCACGCCGGTGTCGCCCCACGCCCTGTTCGACCGCAGCCTGGTGCTCGACGACGACGAGTGGGTGCGCCTGGAGGTGCTCGACGGCCGTCCCGCGGCGCTGGTGGTCGACGGGCGCAGCTTCGGCATCCTGGAGCCGGGCGACAGCGTGGTGTGCCGGGCGGGCGTCCACGACGCCCGCTTCGTGACGTTCGACGGGCGCGATTTCCACCAGATCCTCAAGACCAAGTTCAGCCTGGCGGACCGCTGATGCTCACCGAGCTCCGAGTGCGCGACCTCGGCGTCATCGCCGACGTGCACCTGCTGTTCGGCGAGGGCATGACGGCGTTGACCGGCGAGACCGGCGCCGGCAAGACGCTGCTGGTGGAGGCCATCGAGCTGTTGCTGGGAGGCCGGGCCGACCCCGTACTGGTGCGGCCGGGCGCCGACGAGGCCTGGGTCGAAGGTCGGTTCGTGCTCGGCGACGACGAGGTGGTGCTGGCCCGAGCGGTACCCGCCGGCGGCCGGTCGCGCGCCTACGTGGACGGGCGGCTGGCGCCGGTAGCCGCACTGGGGGAGCGCGGTGCCGAGCTGGTCGACCTCCACGGCCAGCACGCCCACCAGACGCTGCTGTCGGCGGTGGCCCAGCGCGCCGCCCTCGACGCGTTCGGCGATGTCGACCTGCGGCCGCTCGACTCGGCCCGGGCGCGCGTGCGGGCCGTCGACGCGCAACTGGCGACGTTGGGCGGCGACGAGCGGGCACGGGCGCGGGAGATCGACCTGTTGCGCTTCCAGGTGGAGGAGATCGACGCCGCCCGCATCGAGTCGCCCGACGAGGACGACCGGCTGCGGGTGGACGAGGAGCGGCTGGCCGACGCCACCGCGCATCGGGAGGCGGCGCAGACCGCCCACGCCGCGCTGGTCGACGACGGCGGCGCATCGGACACCATCGGCGCTGCCCTCGCCGCCGTGGCGGGGCGGCCGCCGTTGCAGGAACTGGAGGCGAGGCTGCGGTCGCTGGCGGCCGAAGCCGACGAGGCCGCCGCCGACCTACGCGGCGCGGCCGAGCAACTGGAGGACGACCCGGAGCGGCTGGCCGCAGTGCGCACCCGGCGGGAGCAGCTTCATCAGTTGCAGCGGAAGTACGGCGACACGTTGGCCGACGTGTTGGCGTTCGCCGACGAGGCGCGGGCGCGGCTGGAGGAGCTGGAGTCGCACGACCGACGGGCCGCGGAGCTCGACCGCGAACGGGTGGCCGCGGTCGCCGCGGTCGTCGAGGCCGAAAGCGCGGTGGGCGCGGCCCGCCGGAAGGCGGCACCCGCGCTGGCCGCCGCCGTCGAGGCCCACCTGCGCGAGCTGGCCATGCCGAAGGCCCGTTTCGACGTCGTGGTCGGCGAGGCCGACCCCGGCGACGCGGTGACATTCCTGCTGGGCGCCAACGCAGGAGAGGCGGCGTTGCCGTTGGCCAAGGTGGCCTCCGGCGGCGAGCTGGCCCGCACCATGCTGGCGTGCCGACTGGCGCTGCGGGAGGCGGCCGCCGGTGGGGCGTCGACCGCGGTGTTCGACGAGGTGGACGCGGGGATCGGCGGGGCTGCGGCACTGGCCGTGGGCCGGAGCCTCGCCGCCCTCGCCACCCCACCTCCCGTTCTGGTCCGTAGATCCGGCGCTACAGCGCCGGATCTACGGACCAGAACGACCGGAGGGGGCGGGTTGCAGGTGTTGGTGGTGACCCATCTGCCGCAGGTGGCGGCGTTCGCCGACCACCACGTCGTCGTCGAGAAGGCCGAGCGCGACGGCCGCACCGTCGCCGATGCCCGCGCCCTCGACGGCCCCGAGCGGGTGGCCGAGCTGTCGCGGATGCTCTCGGGCATGCCGGAGAGCGACACCGCGCGCGAGCACGCGGCCGAGCTCTTGGCGGGCGCGGCACGGGAGCGGGGCCGCTGATGTTCACCCGCCGCACGTCGTCGTCGTCCGAGGTCTCCGTGACCGGCGGCGTCGCCCGCGTCGACCGGCGCACCAAGAACCTCGTCAAGCGCCTTCAACCCGGCGAGGTCGCCGTCATCGACCACGAGGACCTCGACCGGGTGGCAGCCGAGACGCTGGTGGAGGCCCGCCCTGCGGCCGTGATCAACGCAGCCGCCTCGATGTCCGGCCGCTATCCCAACGTCGGCCCGCTGCTGTTGGCCGCGGCCCGTATCCCCTTGCTCGACGGCGTCGGTTCGCAAGTCCTCGACCTGGTGGGCGAAGGACGGACCGTCCGCGTCGAGGGCGACGAAGTGTGGGTCGACGGCGCCGTCGTGGGCAAGGGCACACGCCACACCCTCCAGTCGTTGGAGGAGGAGTACGAGGCGGCCAAGACCCGGGTGGGCGCCCAGCTCGAGCTGTTCGCCGAGAACACCTTGGAGTACCTGCGGCGCGAGCGGCACCTGGTGGTCGACCCGCTCCCCATGCCGGAGCTGCGCACGACGATCAGGGGCCGACACGCCCTGATCGTGGTGCGGGGCTCGGACTACAAGGAAGACCTCGCCCATCTCCGCAGCTACGTCCGCGAGATGCGGCCCGTCCTCATCGCCGTCGACGGGGGCGCCGATGCCCTGCTGGAGGTCGGCCTCACGCCCGATCTCATCGTGGGCGACTTCGACTCGGTGTCGAGCCGAGCCCTGCGCACGGGCGCCGAGCTCGTCGTGCACGCCTATCCCGGTGGCAAGGCCCCCGGCGCCGAGCGCCTCGACGAGATGGGCCTGCCCTACGTCTGCCTGGAGGCGCCGGGCACAAGCGAGGACGTCGCCATGCTGCTCGCCTTCGAGAAGGGCGCCGAGCTCATCGTCGCCGTCGGCACCCACGCGTCGATGGTGGAGTTCCTCGACAAGGGCCGCGAAGGCATGGCGTCCACCTTCCTCGTCCGCCTCAAGGTCGGCCCCTCGCTGGTGGACGCCAAGGGCGTGAGCAAGCTCTACGAGAGCCGCATCCGCAAGCGCGACCTGACGGGCTTCCTCCTGGCCGCCATGCTCTGCTTCGTGGTCGTGTTCGTCACCCTCGTGCCCCGCGTGTACCTCAGCAGCCTGTGGCTGGTCCTCCAGGACCTGTGGCGGGCCGCCACCCACTGAGCGCATGGTCAGCTTTCGTTTTCATCTCGTCTCCCTCATCGGCATCTTCCTCGCCCTCGGCATCGGCATCGCCGTAGGCGCCACCGTCGTGGACCAGGCGACCGTCGACTACCTCGAGCGCCAGGTGCAGGAGGTGGGCGACCGGGCGCAACGCACCAATGCGGAGAACGACCGGCTCAACCAGGAGCTCGGCACCTGGCAGAAGTTCGCCGACGAAGCAGGCGACGAGCTGGTCGAGGGCCGCCTGCGCAATGTCGACACCGTGGTCGTCGCCGTGCAGGGCGTCGACCGCGGGCCGGTGGAGCAGTTGCGCCAGTCGATCGTCGCCGCGGGTGGCCGGCTGCACGGGACGGTGTGGTTCACGTCGAAGCTGCGGCTCGACCAGCCCGCGGCGGTGAGCACGTTGTCCGAGCTGTTGGTGGTTGCGCCCGGCCCGGCCGACCTCGTGCGCCGTTCGCTCGTCGACCGCCTGGCCACACAGTGGGCAACGGGGGTGACGACGCCGCTGCGGGAGCTGGAGCAGGAGGGCTTCGTGGAGCTGGAGGTGGCTGCGGGGACCAACGTCGACATCGCCAACCTGCCGGCGACGGCCCGCTTCGTCGTGGTGAGCGGGGCCGGGGCCGAGGTGGCGAACGACCAGCTCGCCGTGCCGCTGGCCTCGTCGCTGGCGCGCCAGGCGCCGCTGCGGGTGCTGGCGGCCGAGGGCGAGACGCCCGCCACCGGGACCACGCCTGCGGCCCGCGCCGTGTTCGTCGGCGTGCTACGCGCCGACGCCGAAGTGGCCGCCCGCCTGTCGACGATCGACAATCTGGAGAGCTTCCGCGGGCGCATCGCCGCCGTCTTTGCCCTCGCCGACCTCGGCGCCGAAGGCAAGGTCGGACATTTCGGCCTGGGGCCCCGCGCCTCGCGTCTGGTGCCGGAGCCCGCTTCGTGACGTCCCTCGTCGCGGCGTCCACACGCCCGGCGCTCACCATCTCGGCCTGGAACGCGGTGTCCCGCGTCACCGGGTTCGTGCGCGTGCTCGCCGTGGGCGCCGCGCTCGGCACCACGTTTCTCGGCAACACCTACCAGAGCGCCAACCTCGTCTCCACGCTGCTGTTCGAGGTCCTCGCCGCCGGGCTCGTCTCCGCGCCGCTGGTTCCCGCCTTCGTGGCACTGATCGACCGCGACCGCGGCGCCGAGGCCGAGCGGTTGGCGGGCGCCTTGCTGGGGCCGGTAGTGGCTGTGCTCGCTGTCCTGGCGGTGGTGCTGGCGTTCGCCGGGCGCGACGTGATGCGCCTCCTCACCGTCGGGGTGGACGACGCTGCCGTGCGGGAAGCCGAGCTCCGGCTGGGCGCGTTCCTGCTGTGGTTCTTCCTGCCGCAACTCGTCCTTTACGCCGTGGGGGCAGTGGCGAGTGCGCTGCTCAACGCCACCCGCCGCTTCGCTGCCGCAGCCATGGCACCCGTCGCCAACAACGTCGTCGTCACCGCCACCATGATCGCCTTCATGGTGGTGCGGCCCTCGCCGCCGTCGCTCGACTTGACCGGGGGCGAGAAGCTGCTGCTGGCGCTGGGCACGACGGGCGGGGTACTGGCGATGACGCTGGTGCCGCTCGTGGCGCTGCGCACCGTCGGCCTGCGCCTGCGGCCCCGCTTCGACATGGCGGCGCCCGGGCTGCGCCGCCTGGCCGGGTCGGCGGCGTGGGGCGGCGTCCTCCTGGCAGGAACGCAGGTGCTCGTCGCCGTGACCCTGGTCCTCGCCAACCAGGTGGAGGGCGGCGTGGTCGCCTACCAGATCGCTTTCACGTTCTTCCTCCTGCCGTTCGCCCTCGTCGCCCACCCGGTGATGACCGCGCTCTACCCGACGCTGTCGGCCCATGCCGCCGTCGAGCAGTGGGACGCGGTGGCAGAGGACGTGCGCGTCGGGCTGCGCCGCACGCTGATGGTCGTCGTCCCCGCCGCCGCCCTGCTGGCCGCGTTGGCCGAGCCCGTGCTCGGTGTCGTCCGGGTCGGCGCGCTCGACGCGGGCGACGCCGCCTTCGTGGGGCGCGTCCTGGCCGCCTACGCGCTGGGCCTTGGCGGCTACGCCGCCTTCCAACTGCTGGCCCGGGCCTGGACGGCGGTGGGCGATGCCCGCGTACCCGCGCTCGTGGGGCTGGCCGTCACCGTCGTGGGTGCCGGCTTGATGGTCGCCGCATCGATGGCTGCGGACGGCCGCGACCGAGTGGTGGTGCTGGGGCTGGCGCACGCCGTTGCCGTCACCGCGGGCGCGGTGGCGCTGCACATCCTGCTGCGGGCGCGGCTGGCGCGCTCGACCGCCGTAGCCAGGCCACTGGCGCGCGCCGTCGTCGCCGGCGCGGCGGCCTTCGCCGTCGGCCGCACCGTGCTCGCTGTCGTCGGACCGGGGGCCGGCGGGCGAGGCGATTCGATGTGGGCGCTGGCCGCGGCCGGGCCGCCCGCCGCGCTGGCCGCCGGCCTCGTGCTGTGGCCGACACTGCGGCGAGGCGAGCTGTGACCGGCGTCGTCGCCGTGGTCCCGGCCAAGGACCGCGCCGACTCGGTGGGCGACACGGTGGCCGCCCTGCGCGCCGGCGCCGGTGTCGACGAGGTGCTCGTCGTCGACGACGGCTCCACCGACGAGACCGCGGCCGCGGCGCGCGCCGCGGGCGCTCGGGTGCTGCGCCTCCCTCGCAACATCGGCAAGGGCGGCGCAGTCACGGCGGGCGTCGAGGCCGCACCCGATGCCGACGTCTACCTGTTGGTCGACGCCGACATCGCGGCCACCGCCGCGGTGGCGGGCACCTTGGTGGGCCCGGTCCTCGCCGGGCGGGCCGACATGACCGTCGGCGTCCTGCCGTCGGCCGGCAGCCGCGGCGGCTTCGGTCGGGTTCGCGCCCTCGCCGCCGCGGGCATCCGGCGGGCGTGCGGGTTCGAGGCACGGGCGCCGTTGTCCGGGCAGCGGGCGATCGGCGGCGACCTGCTGCGCTCGCTCGTGCCGCTGGCGCCGCGCTTCGGCTTGGAGGTCGGCCTGACGATCGACGCCGTGCGGGCGGGGGCGCGAGTCGAGGAAGTCGACGTGCCGATGGAGCACCGGCACACCGGCCGCACGGTGGCCGGCTTCCGGCACCGCGGCAGGCAGGGCGTCGACATCGTGCGGGCGCTGTGGCCGCGGCTCACGTCGTCCGCTTTCCGCCTCGGCGCCATCGCCCTGGTGTTCGCCGTGCTGGCGGCCACCGCGCTGTGGCAGGGGAGCCGGTGGGAGCCGTCGAGCGTGGCGGCATCGGCCAAGCCGTCGAAGGTGGTGCTGTTCGGGATCCCCCGGCTCACGTGGGGCGACCTGGGCTCGGGCGTGACGCCGACCGTCGACCGCATGCGGGCCGAGGGCGCGGTGGCGGCGTTGAGCGTACGCACGCTGACGGCGCGGCCCACGGCGGCCGAGGGCTACGCCACCGTGGGAGCGGGCACCCGGGTGAAGGCGAACGAGCAGGCCGGTCTCGCCTTCCCCGCCGGCGCCCCGTACGAGGGTGGCACGGCGGCACAGGCCCTCGCCCGGCGCACAGGAGCAGTGCCCGTCGGCGAGATCGTCGTCGTGGGCGCGCCGGCGACCGACCGGTTGAACCGGGGCCGGCATCTGTCGAGCGAGGTCGGCGCCCTGGGCTCGGCGTTGCGGGCCGCGGGGAAACGGACGGCAGTGGTGGGCAACGCCGACGGCGCTTCGTTGTCGCGCCCGTCGGGCGTCGGGCTGATGACGCGTGACGGCGAGGTCGACGCGGGCGACGTCGACTCCTCGTTGCTCGTCGGCGACCCGACGGCGCCGTTCGGATCCATTTACGATCCGGCTCGGTTGTGTGCCGCCGTGCGTGCTGCGGTTGCTACATCCGACGTGTTGGT
>JAHWLA010000090.1:7981-9850 GCA_019347595.1 Actinomycetota bacterium | reverse complement strand
CCGACATCCTCACCATGGGGCTGCCCTACATCTGCCCCTACAACGTGAACTCGGTCATGAACCCGATCCTCGTGATGTGCCTGGGGCTCGGCTACTTCTTCAACCTCTACCGGGGCCGGCCGCTGGTGCGCGAGGGCGGCGTGCTCATCATGAGCCACCCCACGCCGTGGGAGTTCCACCCGGTGCACCACCCGAGCTACATCGACTTCTTCGAGGAGGTGCTGGCCGACACCACCGACCCGGTGGAGATCGAGAAGACCTACGAGGAGCGCTTCGCAACCGACCCCTGGTACATCCACCTGTACCGCACAAGCCACGCCTACCACGGCGTCCACCCGTTCTACATGTGGTATTGGGGCGCCCACGCATTGCAGCACCTGGGCTCGGTGATCGTCGTCGGCGGCGACGTGCGGTCGGTGCGGCGGCTGGGGTTCAAGCCTGCCTCGACGCTGCGTGACGCGCTGGAGATGGCGGAGGACGTGGTGGGCCGCGACCCGTCGATCACCCACATCCACACGCCGCCCCTGCTGATGGCCGATGTCACGTAGGTCTCGGGGCTTCCCCTACCGGGCGCCCACGTGGCCCGGCGCGGTGGAGCGGCCGCCGGTCGAGCGGACGACGGGCATCGACTACGACACGTCGTGGTCACGGCGGTACTCGGTGCGCCTGGCCCGAGCGGCCGTGCTCGACACCGTGGGCAAGGCGCTGGTGCAGGTGGTCGCCTCGCCCCGCATCACCGGCGTCGACCGGCTCGACGGGGTGGAGGGGCCGGTGGTGTTCGCCGCCAACCACGCCAGCCACGTCGACACGCCGCTGTTGCTGACGTCGCTCCCCGACCGGTTCCGCCATCGCACCGTGGTCGCCGCGGGGGCCGACTACTTCTTCGACAAACGGTGGAAGGCGGCGCTGTGGTCGTTCACCATCAACGCCGTGCCCATCGAGCGCCTGCGAGTGTCGCCCCGTTCGGTGCGCGTAACGGCCGATCTGGTGGACGAGGGCTGGTCGGTGGTCATCTTCCCCGAGGGCGGGCGCTCGCCCGACGGCTGGGGCCAGGACCACCGACCGGGTCCGGCGTGGCTGGCGCAGCGGGCGGGCGTGCCGGTGGTGCCCGTGCACCTCGAAGGGACGCGGCGCATCCTGCCGCGAGGCGGCGGGAAGCTGCGGCCGTCGTCGACGGCGGTGACGTTCGGCGCGTCGTTGCGGGCGGGCGACGACGAGGACGCCCGGGCCTTCGCCGCCCGCATCGAGCAAGCCGTGGCGGAGTTGGCCGACGAGCAGGCGAGCGGGTGGTGGACGGCCCGGCGTCGAGCGGCCGAGGGCCGCACGCCGTCGCTCACCGGCCCGGCCGCAGGCGCGTGGCGGCGGACGTGGGCGCTCGGCGGGGGCCGCCGCCGCGCCGCCAAGCGCGCCTGGCCCAACTGACCCCCGACATCCCCCCGCTTTCCGGGAGTGGGGGTGTGTGGCGTGCTGCTGACCGTCGATGCCGACGTCCGCCGGTAACTTCGATTCATTCGACCAGCCGTAGTCCGCTGGGGGCCATCGACCGGTCGGCCGCAGGGAGGTCGACCACGAACTCGGTACGCAGTCCGGGAAACACGTGCTCGGAGAACAGCACCGCCTCGCCGTCCACCGACGACGTCACCCGCTCGCAACGCAGCACCGGCGAGCCCACCGGTACCTCCAAGACGGCGGCGTCCGACTCCGACGCCGCCGCCGCCCCTATGGTCTGTACCGCCCCACCGAGCGGCACGTCGAGCAGCTCGTAGAACGACGACTGCTCCACGTCGTTGCGCGACAGGCTTGCCCCCAGCCGCTCGGGGCACCACACCGTGACCCGGGCGAAGGGCACGCCGTCGGCCAGGTTCACCC
>JAHWLA010000090.1:0-7881 GCA_019347595.1 Actinomycetota bacterium | reverse complement strand
CTCACTTGTCTTATACTTGTCTCATACCGCGAAGAACGCAAGAGGTAAGGGGAACCGCATGGCCGTCACCGCCGCCACGCCCATCGAGCTGATCAACGAGGTGTACGCCCGCTTCGACGAGCGCACCGAGATCGCCCGCCGACGACTGGGGCGCCCGGTGACGCTGGCCGAGAAGATCCTCTTCGCCCACCTGGCCGATCCCGAGCACCAGGACGTCGAGCGGGGCCGCGCCTACACCGAGCTCTACCCCGACCGGGTCGCCATGCAGGACGCCACCGCCCAGATGGCGCTGCTCCAGTTCATGACCGCCGGCCTCCCCCAGACGGCGGTGCCCACCACCGTGCACTGCGACCACCTCATCCAGGCCCGCGTCGACGGCAAGACCGACCTCCTGGCCGCCGAGGACGTCAACAAGGAGGTCTACGACTTCCTCCGCACCGTGTCGGCCAAGTACGGGATCGGCTTCTGGAAGCCGGGCTCCGGCATCATCCACCAGGTCGTCCTGGAGCAGTACGCGTTCCCGGGCGGGATGATGATCGGCACCGACAGCCACACCCCCAACGCGGGCGGCCTCGGCATGATCGCCATCGGCGTGGGCGGCGCCGACGCCGTCGACGTCATGGTCGGCTCCACGTTCGGACTCCGCTGGCCCAAGCTGATCGGCGTCCGCCTCACCGGCCGCATGAGCGGATGGACGGCGCCCAAGGACGTCATCCTCAAGGTGGCCGACATCCTGACGGTCAAGGGCGGCACCGGCGCCATCGTCGAGTACTTCGGCCCCGGCGTCGAGACCATCAGCGCCACGGGGCGGGCCACCATCTGCAACATGGGCGCCGAGATCGGCGCCACCACCTCGCTGTTCCCCTACGACGACCGCGCCGCGCTGTACCTGAAGTCGACCGGCCGTGAGGCGATCGCCGACGCCGCGGGCCGCATTCTCCACCACCTGCGCGGCGACGACGAGGTGGAAACCGACCCCGGGCGCTTCTTCGACCAGGTGATCGAGATCGACCTCGACACGCTCGAGCCCCACATCAACGGCCCCCACACCCCGGACCTGGCCCGGCCCATCAGCCAGGCGGGCGAGGACGCCAAGGCCAACGGCTGGCCGCTGAAGATCAGCGCCGCGCTGGTCGGCTCGTGCACCAACTCCTCGTACGAGGACATCACCCGGGCGGCGTCCATCGCCCGGCAGGCGGCCGCCAAGGGCATGCGGGTCAAGACGCCGCTGCTCGTAACGCCCGGCTCCGAGCGCGTGCGCGCCACCATCGAGCGCGACGGCCTGCTCGCCGACCTCGAAGCCATCGGGGCCACCGTCCTCGCCAACGCGTGCGGCCCCTGCATCGGGCAGTGGAAGCGCGAGGACGTGAAGGAGGGCGAGGTCAACGTCATCGTCAACTCCTACAACCGCAACTTCCCGAAGCGGAACGACGGCATGTCGTCGACGCTGTCGTTCGTGGCGTCACCCGAGACGGTGATGGCCTACGCCCTGACCGGGACGCTCGAAGGCGACCCGCGTGCCGGCCTCGACGAGCCGGTGGGCGAGGAGCTTCCCAGCGGCGGGTTCGAGTCGGGCGAGGCGGGCTTCATCCCGCCGCCCGAAAGCACCGCCACCGTCGAGGTGGTCGTCCGCCCCGACAGCGACCGCCTGCAACTGCTGGAGCCCTTCGCAGCGTGGGACGGCAACGACTTCGTCGACCTCCCGGTCCTCATGAAGGCCAAGGGCAAGTGCACCACCGACCACATCTCGGCGGCCGGGCCGTGGCTGAAGTACCGAGGCCACCTGGAGAACATCTCGCAGAACCTGTTCCTCGGGGCGGTCAACGCCTTCACCGGTGAGGCAGGCTCGGGGAAGTGCCCGGTGCACGGCGCGACCGAGCCCTACCCGGAGGCCGCCCGCCACTGTCGCGAAGCGGGCGTGGCCTGGGTGGCGATCGGCGACGAGAACTACGGCGAAGGCTCGTCGCGTGAGCACGCCGCCATGGAGCCTCGCTTCATGAACGGCAAGGTCATCATGGTGCGCTCGTTCGCCCGCATCCACGAGACGAACTTGAAGAAGCAGGGCGTGCTCCCGCTGACGTTCGCCGATCCCGCCACCTACGACGTCGTCGGCGAGGACGACCGCATCTCCGTGCTCGGCCTGGCCGACCTGGCGCCGGACCGGCCGGTGCGGTGCCGTATCACCAAGCCGGACGGCTCCACGGTCGACTTCGAGTGCACGCACACCATGTCGCACGAGCACATCGACTGGTTCCGGGCAGGCGGGGCACTCAACCTCATCAGGGCCAAGCAGCACGGATGACAGACCCGCGGGACGCGCTCGTCGGGCCGACAGACGAGCGCGTCCTGCTCGACACGTTCCTCGACTCGTTCCACGCCGCACTGGTGCGCAAGGTCGACGGCGTGTCGGACGAGGACGCCGCCCTCCCGGGCGTGCCGTCGGGGACGTCACTGCTGTGGCTGGTCCAGCACATGGTGCTGGTGGAGCAGAACTGGTTCATGCGGGTCCTCCACGGCATGGAGCTGGAGCGCCGATTGCCGACGCCGGACGAGCCGCTCCGATGCGGTGGCCCGCTACCAGGCGGCGTGCGAGCGCAGTCGCGAGCTCTCGGCGTGGGTCGGCCTCGACACGGTCGCGGCCGACCCCAAGCGGCCGTACTGTGAGGTCGATGACCGTATTGAGCGCCGGCGTCGCTGTGATCGGTGTGCCGTTCACCACGAGGTTGACGAATGTGACTGTGGCGTTGGGTCCGGCGTTGCAGTCGGCGTTGGGCTGGGCGCGCACCAGTCGGCCTGGATGCGGGCGGCGGTGCCTGCACCAAGCAGGGCCACGTCGGTCTCCTCGGAGACCGCCGTCGCCTGCGGCGTTGTGGTGGCACGCGCACTGCTCGTCATGACGCCGACGTGGTCGACCAGCGAGGCGTCGGCCGGGACGGGGCGTGCGTTCAGCACCTGCGCCTGGTTGGCCGCGGGCGCCTGCGGTGGGCTCACCTGCGAGGCGCGCGCCAGCGGCGGGACGGACACGGGGACCGTCGCCCCGACCAACGACGGGTCAGCCCGACGGCGTGGCGCGGGCGATCTCCTCGGCGGTCGGTTCGCGTGCCACCCGCGCCTCGTCGGGGAGCAGCGCCGTGATCGCCGCCATGATCGTCTCGGTGTCGGCGCCGGCGTCTTCGTAGCGCAAGCCGGCCACCGGTTCGCCCACGCGCACCTGCACGGTCGGCGGGTGGAGGACGTTCGTCACGTTCGGGACCTTGGCCGACCGGGGCCACACCTGCTCGGTCCCCCACAGCCCGATGGGGACCACGGGCGCCTTCGTCATGGCGGCGAGGCGGGCGGCCCCCTTCTTGCCGACCAGTGTCGGCTCGAAGAACGAGCGTCCGCGCGGGATGGTTCCCTGGGGCATGAGGATCACCAACTCGCCCGCGGCGAGGGCTCGAGCTGCTTCCCGCAACGGCTCCCCGGACCCCGTTCCCCGGTCGACGCGGATGCCTCCCATGGCGCGAGCCAGTGTGCCGACGACCGGCGCGTCGAACACCTCCTTCTTACCGAGGAAGCGGGGGGCGCGGCCGGCCTGCAACACGGTCAGCCCTACGGCCGCGGTGTCGAAGTAGCTGCGGTGGTTGGCGACGACGATGACGGGCCCTTCGGCGGGGATGTGCTCCACGCCCTCGATGTCGAAGCGGGCGTAGGGGAACAGCAGTGGCGAGGCTGTGAGCTTGAGGACGTCGGCAGGCTCGACGCCGGCCACCTTCGGCACGCCGGGCGGCACGTCGAGGTGGAGCACCGGCCAGCGCCGCAGGGTGGCGAACACGGCGAGGCGGGGGTCGGGGTTGACGGCGTGCGGGTGGCCGACGGCCGACAGCAGCGGAACGTCGTAGATGCTGTCGGAGTAGGCATAGCTGGAGCCGAGGTCGACGTCGTGGGCGGAGGCCCACCGGCGGACGGCCGCCAGCTTGCCGGTCGCCCACACGAACTCGCCCTCGAGCCGGCCGGTGTACGCGCCCGACTCGTCCTCGGCGTAGCGGGTGGCCACGATGTCGTCGAAGCCGAGCCGCTCGGCCAGCGGCTCGACCAAGTCGTGCGGCGTGGTGGTGGCCAGCACCACGGGACGGCCCGCCCGGTGGTGCTCGTCGATGAGCCCGGGGGCGTAGGGTGCCACCATCGCCTCCAACTTCTCGGCGGCCGCCTTGCCCGCGTCGCGAACCGCCTCACGCGACCAACCGCGGACGGCGAGCACCGCGCCGCGCGCCAAGACCATCGATGGCAGCGTCTCTCCTACCAGGTCGTAGATCTTGTAGAGCAGGCCTTGTCCCGGCACCCCCCGCTCGGGCGCCAGGCCCGCCGCCACCAATGCCTCGCCGAGGAGCGGACCGCTGGCGCCGCGCAGCAGCGTGCGGTCGAGGTCGAAGAACGCCGCGTCGCCTGCCATGCGCGCACGGTAGCGCCCCGACCCCGGACGCGACGAAGGGACCGGCTGGGGGGGATGCCGGTCCCTTCGTTCGACCGTGCGAAGGAGCAACGAGGGGGGAACGCTGCTCGACTTCGTACTGCCGTTCGAGGCCCACGATACGCCCGCGTTCTGAAATCTGTCCAACAGTTATCGGAGATGCGTGGTATCACTGTCAGCGATGGACCTGCGCCAGCTCCACGCCCTCGTCGCCGTCGCCGACACCGGCACGTTTTCCGCCGCGGCCGATGCCCTCCACACCGTGCAGTCGAACGTGTCGGCCCACGTCGCCCGGCTGGAGAAGGAGCTCGGGGTGAAGCTGGTGGAGCGAGCGGGCGGCGTGCTCACCCCCGAGGGGCAGGTGGTGGTGGCCCGGGCGCGGCGGGTGCAGGGCGAGCTGGAGGCGATGGTGTCCGACGTGGCCGCCCTGCGCCACGACGTGTCGGGCACCGTTCGGCTCGGTCTCATCGGCACCACCGGGCGGTGGCTCGCTCCCCTGCTGCTGGAGACGATCGCCGAGCGCCACGCGGGCATCCAGCTTGCGTTGTTCGAAGGGACGTCGACGTCGCTGGAGCCGCAGCTCGCCACCGGGCGGCTCGACCTGGCCGTCGTCAACCTCCCGGTGTCCACGACGGAGTTCTTCACGCTGCCGCTGTTCGACGAGGACCTGGTGCTCGTGGTGCACGCCGACGACCCGCTGGCGCGGCGGCGTTCGGTCGCCATGGCGGACCTCGACGGCATGCCGCTGCTGCTGCCCATGCCGGGCAGCGGGCTCCGGGCCGAGCTCGACGCCGCCGCGAGAGCGGCGGGCATCTCGTTCTCGGCGCTGGCCGAGCTCGACGGCGTGCGCCTGATCGCGTCACTGACGTTCGAAGGCAACGGGCCTGCCATCCTCCCCGCCACCGCCGTACCCGGCTTTCTTCGCGAGGAATGGCGCTCCCTCGCCGTCGAGGGGCTGCCCCGTCGTCGCATCGGCGTGGCCCAGCCGCGTCGCGGGCTGCCCTCGGCGCCGGCACGCGCCGTGCTCCGCTTGTTGCAGGAGCTGGTCGTCGGCGGCGCCCAGGACCAGCCCGGCATCCACCCGATAACGTGACCGCCGTGGAGGGGGACGCAGCCAGGGAGCACGCCGCCCGCATCGGGCGCGACGGCTACACGATCGTCGAGAACGCCATCGAGGCCGATCTCCTCGATGCGCTCGCCGACGACCTGCTGCGGTTGGAACGCAAGCTCGGCGCCGAGCCGGCCCGCAACGCCTTCGAAGGCCACCACACCGTCCGCATCTACAACCTGCTGGCGCGCGGCGACGTGTACGCCCGCATCCCCGTGCACGAGAACGTGTTGCCGGTGGTGGAGCGGGTCCTCGACACCGGCTGCCTGGTGTCGTCCCTGTCGTCGATCGCCATCGACCCCGGCGAGACGGCCCAGCCCATCCACGCCGACGACCAGCTCATTCCGATCCCGAAGCCGCACCCGCCGACGGTGTGCAACAGCATGTGGGCGCTGACCGACTTCACCGACGAGAACGGGGCGACGCGGATCATCCCGGGTTCGCACCTGGCCGACCACTCCCCCGAGTTCGGCAAGCACTACGACTCCGTGGCGGCCGAGATGCCACGGGGCAGCGTGCTCATCTGGCACGGGTCGCTGTGGCACGGAGGAGGCGGCAACCGCACCGGCACACGCCGCGTGGGAGTGGCCATGAACTACTGCGCGGGCTACATCCGCCAGCAGGAGAACCAGCAGCTCGGGATCCCGCACGACATCGTGCGCGGCTTCTCGCCGCGGCTCCAGGAGCTGTGCGGGTTCGGTGTGTACTTCGGGCTCATCGGCCACATCGACAAGAACACCCCGGCACAGTTGCTGGGGTCGGTGGACGACAGCCGCATGATCTGGGACCTGGCCTAGGCCTCTCGCAGCTGGTCGGCCGGCGCCCGCCAGTCGGCCGTCCCGGTGAGCGCGTGGGCCGTCGTGCCGGCCAGTAGGAGCGTGCGTCGCATGCGCCCGGTCGGCACGTGGAACGCACGTTCCCCGGGACGGTTGTCGGCGGTGTCTGTCTCGGCGTCCTCCTCGGGGAGCGCCGAGGATTGCGCCACCGGCCGGTGGTGGTCGCCTACTGGTCACCGACGGCCTGCTGGAGCTCGTCCTTGTCCATCTTGGAGCGGCCCTCGATGTCCTGCTCCTTGGCCTTCTGGTAGAGCTGCTCCTTGGTGAGCTCGCCCTCGACGGTGGAGCCGCCGCCCTTGGCCTGGCCCGTCTGCCCCCGCAGCTCCTGCACGAGCTGCTGCTTGGCCTGCATGGCCTTCTCGCCGAGCTGTTCGAGGGTCTGCGAGCCGAGCGCCTCCCGCATCTTCGGGAACATCTCGCTCTCTTCTTCGTGGACGTGGTGGTTCACGCCCTCCTCGATCCGGAGCATGAGCTCGGGGACGCTCGGGTCGTCGAAGCCCTTCTGCTGGACCTGCTTGATGAGCTGCTCGACCTCGCTGTGCTCCTTCTCGGCCTCCTGCTCGAGCTCCTTGCCGTCGGGAACGTCGCTCTTGACCGTGGGATAGATCTCCTGCTCCTCGACCTCGGTGTGGACCATGAGCTCGGTGCAGATCTGCTCGGCGATCAGCGGGTCTTGGCCGTTCTGGTACTGCTCGAAGAGCGATTCGACCTTGCGGTGGTCCTCTTCCAACATGGCGATGGGGTCCGGCATCGTTGCCCTCCTGGTCCGACACGACTGGGTTGGCTGCCTCCTACCCCTGGCTCCGACAGGAGCAACGTCAGTCCACGAAGTCGCCCGCGGCGCGGCGGACCTTGCGGAGCAGGCTGAACAGCTGGCGCAACTCGCGCTGGTTGAGGCCCAGCTCGGTGAAGCCGTGGGCCGAGAGCGCCGCCGTCGCCCGCACCGCGAGGTGCTTGCCTGCGGGCGTGATGCGGGCGAGAACGGCCCGCCCGTCGACCGGGTGCGGCGTCCGCTCGACCAGCCCCTGGGCCTCGAGGCGGTCGACGGCGTTGGTCATGCTCGTGGGATGGACCTGGAGGCGCTCGCCCATCTTGCCGAGGGGCAGCTCCCCCTTGCGCGTGAAGTGGAGGAGGACGAGCGCTTCGTAGCGGGCGAAGGTGAGACCGAAGGGGCGGAGCGTCTGCTCGACCTGGGCGAGGACGATCTGCTGGGCCCGCATGATGGAGGTGGCGGCCGCCATGTTGTCGGCGTGCGGCCAATCGTGGGCCTGCCACTGCCGGTGCGCCTCGGCGACAGGGTCGAAGGACAGGACACGCTTGGCCACCGCGCCACCCTACCGACGCCGTGCCCGGGGGCGGTGGTGGGGTCGGCGGTCGCACACCGGCGCTGCTAATCTGACCCGTTCACGGGCCGTTGGCGCAGTTGGTAGCGCACTTGCATGACGCGCAAGGGGTCACAGGTTCGAATCCTGTACGGCCCACCCCTT
>JAHWLA010000002.1 GCA_019347595.1 Actinomycetota bacterium | reverse complement strand
CGATCTCCTCCGCAGGATTGTTGAAAGTTCAACTGTTACGGAGGTGTCCAACACGTTGAAGGTTCAACTATTCCAGGTATCCTCGAGATGTGCCCGAAGACGTTGCCTGGCTGACCGACGACGAACAGCGGGCGTGGCGCGCCTTTCTGGAGGCGACCCAGCTCCTGTTCCACCGCCTCGACCGCGAGCTCCAGCAGGATGCCGGGCTGTCGCAGGCGGAGTACGAGATCCTGGTGCGGCTGTCCGAGATGCCGGGCCTGTCGCTGCGCATGGGGGAGTTGGCCAACCAGACGCTCTTCTCCCGAAGCCGCCTGTCGCACGCTGTCGCCCGGCTCGAAGCAGCGGGCTGGGTCCGTCGCCATAGCTGCGTGACCGACGGACGGGGGACGGAGGCCGTGTTGCTCGACAAGGGGAAGGCGCTCCTCGACAAGGCCGCTCGTGCCCATGTGGCCGCCGTCCGACGGTACTTCTTCGACCAGCTCTCGAAGTCGGACGTGGCCCGCATCGAGCGCATCGCCGATGCCGTGCGCGAGCCGTTGCGCGACGACAGCGGCGCGGGCCGGGTCGTGTGCGAGGACGTGTGATGGCGGGCCCGCCCACCGACGAGGCAGGCCGCTTCGTGTGGACGGTGACGTGGGGCAGGCCGGGCCGGGCCGACTGGCGGGCCGCGCTGGTGCTCGCCTACGACCCGGACGAGGCCAGCGTGGTGGCGGCCGACGCGCAGCCCGATCGCATGCGACCGCAGGAAGCGTTCCTTGCCGACGACACCACTGCGCGCGCCGTGCTCTTGCGGAAGGGGAACGCCGACCCCGCCGCCGCTCCGATCACCCTCCCCGGCCTCACCCGCCCCGCCGAACCTGCGTTGGGTCGGGGGCGGAATGCAGCGCTTTCCGTACACAAGTTGGTCGGGGGCGGTCGACTCGGTCAGGCGCTCGTGACATCGCTTCTCCGAAACTGGGCCGGGTACTTCCTTCCCGTCCTCGTCATCGTGCTGGCCGAACGCCGGCTCCGACACGGGCGCCGATAGGTGTACGTCGGCCACCTGGGGCTGGCGCTGGGCGCACGCACGGCGGACCGGCGGGTGCCGGTGGCACCGTTCATCGTGGCGGCCGTCGCCCCCGACCTCCTTCCGTGGCGCGCCTTCCACTACCTCGCCCTCGCCCCGGTAGTCGTGCTGGGCGCCGCCGCGGTCGCCGCCGCCGTGTGGCGGTCCCGGCGGGCCACTGTCACCGTCGCCCTGCTGGCGGCGTCGCACTACGTCGCCGACTTCATCACCGCGGGCGTGCGCGTGTGGGCCGGGCACGAGTCAGCCGGGCTGTTCCTCTACGACCGCCCGTTCGCCGATCTCGTGGTCGAGACAGCGACGATCGTGGGCGGGTGGTGGCTGTGGCAGCGAGGCGCCGCCACCCCTGAGCGACGCCGCATCACCCTTGCCGTGCTCGCCGTCCTCGTCGTCATGCAATCGGGGTTCAGCATCCTCGTCGCCGACCGGCTGATCGCATAACGAAGATCCCCGTAGAAAACAGGGCACGACCCGTGCAAAGGTAACGGCGCAACCATTACCCGGGGGGATCGGGAGGTCACCATGAGCGACGTCGCCGCCGTCCTCGAGCCGCTCGTCAGATCGGCTCTCGGCCCCAACCCGCCCGTCGCCGTCCGCTGCTGGGACGGGAGCGCGCTGGGGCCGTCCGATGGGCCCGTCACGGTCGTCGTCAACTCGCCGAACGCCCTCCGGCGCCTGCTCTACCAGCCCAACGAGCTGGGGCTGGGGCGGGCCTACGTGGCAGGCGAGCTCGACTTCCAGGGCGATGTCTACGCCGTCCTCGGCCTGCGGGACCGCATCGCCGCGCCCGACGAGCACGCCGAGATCGGGATCGATCGACGCGCCGTGCTGCGCGCCGCCCGTGAGCTGGGGCTGCTGCGCAAGCCGCTGCCGCCGCCGCCGGAAGAAGCGCGCCTGTCGGGCCGCCGCCATTCCAAGGCTCGCGATGCGGCCGCCATCGCGCATCACTACGACGTGTCCAATGAGTTCTACCGCCTGATCCTCGGCGAGACCATGACGTACTCGTGCGCCTACTTCGCCGACGACACGGTCACGCTCGACGAGGCGCAGGAGGCGAAGTACGACCACATCTGCCGAAAGCTCGGCCTCCGCGAGGGGATGCGTCTGCTCGACGTCGGCTGCGGCTGGGGCGGGATGGTGCTCCACGCCGCCCGCCACTACGGCGTCGAGGCGGTCGGCGTCACCGTGTCACGCCACCAGCAGGAGTATGCGGCCAAACTCATGGCCGACGCCGGGGTGGCCGACCGCGTGGAGATCCGGTTGCAGGACTACCGCGACATCACGGACGGCCCGTTCGACGCCATCTCCAGCATCGGCATGTTCGAGCACGTCGGGCTGGCGCGGTTGAAGGAGTACTTCACCACCCTGTTCGGCCTCCTTCGACCGACAGGCCGGCTGCTGAACCACGCCATCTCCCGGCCCCCGGGCAACGCCGCCTTCGACAAGCGCTCGTTCATCGAGCGCTACGTCTTCCCCGACGGCGAGCTGCACGAGGTGGGGACGGTTGTCAGCGCCATGCAGGGCCAGGGCTTCGAGGTCCGCGACGTCGAGTCGTTGCGCGAGCACTACGCCCGCACGCTGCGCCATTGGGTGGCCAACCTCGAAGCCGACTGGGACACCGCCGTCCGCCTGGTCGGTGCGCCCCGCGCCCGCGTGTGGCGGCTCTACATGGCGGGCTCGGCGGTCAACTTCGACGCCGGACGCACGAGCATCCACCAAGTGCTCGCCGTGAAGCCGGGGCCCGGCGGCGACAGCGGCATGCCGCCGACCCGCGCCGCATGGTACGCATGACCTGACCGACGGCCCGGCAGGGGGTGCCCGGATGTACCAGTGGAGCGACGAGCAGTTGATGGTGCGCGAGGCGGTGCGTCGCTTCGTCGAGGACGAGATCAAGCCGAACCTCGACGAGCTCGAGCACGGCGACACGCCGCCCTACGACGTGCTCCGCAAGATGATCCGCACCTTCGGCATCGACGCCATGGCGCGCGACTCGTTCAAGCGGCGCATCGAGGCGGAGAAGGCGGGGGAGGCCGTCGAGCGCGTCGAAGGCGGGGGCGGCATGGGATCGGCCATGGCGATCATTCCCATCATCGAGCTGTGCCGCTACTGCCCGGGCATGGTCACGGCCATGGGCGTGAGCGTCGGGCTGACGGCCGCCGCCATCATGTCGAAGGGCACCACCCGGCAGAAGGAGCGGTGGGCGCTCGACCTGCTCACCATGGACAAGATCGGGTCGTGGGCGATCACCGAGCCCGACTCCGGCTCCGACGCCTTCGGCGCCATGAAGTCGACGGCCCGGCGCGACGGCGACGAATACGTGCTCAATGGTTCGAAGACGTTCATCACCAACGGGCCGTACGCCGACACCATCGTCTTCATCTGCAAGCTCGACGAGGGCAACGACCCCAAGGACCGCAAGGTCCTGACGTTCGTGCTGGAGAAGGGCATGCCCGGCCTGGAGCAGTCCAAGCCGCTGCGGAAGATGGGCATGCACTCGTCGCCCACCGGCGAGCTCTTCGTGTCCGACGTGCGGGTCGGGCGCGAGCACCTGCTTGGGGAGACCGAGGACGTGCCCGCCCGCTCGGGCGCCAAGGATACGTTCTCCATGGAGCGCACCGGCGTGGCCGCCATGGCGCTGGGAATCGTGGAGCGGTGCCTGGAGCTGTCGCTCGACTACGCCCGCAACCGCGTGCAGTTCGGCCGGCCCATCGGCGAGTTCCAACTGATCCAGCTCAAGCTGGCGAAGATGGAGGTGGCCCGGCTCAACATCCAGAACCTCGTGTTCCGGCAGTTGGAGATGGCGGCCGACGGCACGGGCATGAGCCTGGCCGAGGCGTCGGCCTGCAAGCTCTACTCCGCGCAAGCGGCCATGGACGTGGCGCTGGAGGCGGTGCAACTGTTCGGCGGCAACGGGTACATGGCCGAGTTCCACGTCGAGCAGTTGGCGCGCGACGCCAAGGTTCTCCAGATCTACGCGGGCACCGACGAGATCCAGGTGTCGCAGATCGCCCGCTCGCTGCTGGCCGGGGCGGGCGCCGAGGGGTGACCTTCGAGGACCGCGTGGTTGCCGTGGTGTCGTCGCTGCGGCCGGGCGAGGTGGCGACGTACGGGGAGGTGGCCCTGGAGGCGGGTTCGCCGGGCGCCGCCCGCGCCGTCGGCAACATCCTGGCCCGCAGTGGCGGCACACTGCCGTGGTGGCGGGTGGTGGCCGCGGGCGGGCGGCTGGCGACGGGCAAGGAAGCCGACCAGGCCCGCCGCCTCCAGTCCGAAGGCGTCCCCGTCGTCGCCAACCGCGTGCAAACCCTCCGAAGTGTGCGGAGTTGGGACGGTGGGGCGGCCCCGACTCCGCACACTTCGCGGCGGGGGGTCCGCGGGCGGGGGTCGAGGGGGCGGTAGCCTCAGAGACGTGTCCACCGCGTCGGAGGTGTTGGCGGCGCAGCTCCGCTCTCCCGGGTTTCGTCGAACCGAGCCCGGCTACGACCCCGACCAGGTTGTTCACCACTTGGGGGCCGTCCACGCCCTGGTCGTGGAGCTCGAACGGCGCAGCGACGACCTCGCCGCCGCCGTGGCCCACGCCGAAGCGGCGGCCATCCGGGCCGAGGCCGAGGCGCCGCCCCCCTCGCTCGACGACGACGAGCTCCTCCAGGTGGTCTTCGACGGCCAGCGGCGAGCCGACGAGCTGCTGGCCCGGGCCGAGGCCGAAGCCGCCCGCCTCGGCGACCAGGCCGACGCCCGCATCGCCGAGCTGCGCGACGACCGCGAGCTGCGCCGCCTGGCCGCCGCCGTCGAGGAAGCGCGCCGGCAGTGGACGGCGCTGCGGGAGGCGATCACCGAAGCGGAGGACGACCTCCACGCGGTGGACGTGGCAACCACGCGGTGCCGCGCCGTGATCGACGAACGGCTGACGGCGGCCTTGCTCGACCTGGCCGTCATGGCGGAGACGCAACTGGCAACGAGCAGCACGACGGAGCGCCCATGAGCACGACCCAGGACTTCGAGGTGGCCGACGACCGGCATCGAGCGGACACCCCGGTGATCCGCGACGACAATGTGGTCGACGTGCGCGACGACAGCGCGGCGGCCCGCATACGCACAGCCCGCTTCCGGGAGAAGCTGCGCGGTTACCACCCCGACGACGTCGACGACTTCCTCGAACAGCTCGCCCTCCTCGTGGAGGACCAGGAGCGCCGGGTGGCCGACCTCTCGGCGCGCCTGGACGAGGCGGGCAAGCGCACCAGCGCGGCGGGCGTCAACGAGCAGACGGTGCGCCGCACGCTCGTGCTGGCCCAGCGCACGGCCGAGCTGGCCGTCACCGAGGCCCAGAACCGGGCGGCCGCCATCGTGGCCGACGCCGAGCAGCGGGCCGAGGCGCGCGTCCAGGAGGTCGAGGCCGAGGTCAGCGCCACCCGCGAGCGCGAGGAAGGCCGGTTGCGCGACGACTTGGCCCGCCTGCACGAGGCGTGCGAGCAGGCCCGCGACGACCTGGCCACACTGGCCGCCCGCCGGGGCGAGGAGCACGCCCGACTCACCGACGCCCTCAGCGAACTGGCCGCAGTGGTGGACGCCCGGTTGCATCCGGGCTCGGGCTCGGGCTCGGGCGAGCGGCAGGCGCCTCCGTCCGAACAGGGCTGAGCGCGGGCTGGCCGCTCGCCAGCCAGTCGCACAAGGCCGGCCAGAGCCGAGTGCGGCCCGCGCCGACCAGCGTCGAGACGTGGCCGCCGGGGAAGACGAGCGACTCCAGTGCGACGCCCGGCACGCGCGTCAGCGCCGCCGACGAGGCCCACGGCACGATGTGGTCCCGTTCCGCGACCGCCATGAACAGCGGCACGTCGAGGCGGTCGAGGGCGCCGAGCAGTTCGTTGCTGCGGTAGAGGTCGACGAGGTCGAAGAACAGCGCCCCGGGCAGGCGTCGTTGCTCCCACGTCCAGCGCGCCATTGCCGCGTGGTAGGTCGCCTCCTACCAGCTCACCCGCCGGCGCAGGCGCCGCCACTGCGTGCGGAGGGCCATGGGGCGCAGGAGGTGGAACGACTCCCGGATGAGGGCGGCGGGCACGCACGAGCCGCCGTCGAGGGCGAGCACGGGCCGAAGGTGGCGACTGCCGAGCAGTGAGCGGAAGCCGCCCGGTACCGACAGGTCGACCGGTGGTGCGATGGCGGCGAAGGACGCGACCGGCCGCGGGCCGTCGAGCACCAGTCGAAGGAGGACGAGCGTGGCGCCCAGGCAGTAAGCGACGACGTGGAAGCGTTCCGCCCCGGAGGTCTCCAGCGTCACCGCCTCGGCCTCCCGCAGCATCTCGACGTAGGCGACCATGCCGCACTGGGCCTGTCGCCACGTCACCTCGCCCCAGTCGAGCAGGTAGACGTCGAAGCCTTGGGCGAGCAGGGCGCCCACCAGGCTGCGCCTCGGGGTGAGGTCGAGGATCGACGGCTTGGTGACGAGCGAGTGCACCAGCAGGACCGGCTCGGGGTGGCGGCGCTCCTTGCTGTCGTAGCGCCACAGCACGGTGTTGCCCTGGCGCCATACCTCGGCCCTGGACCGAGTGGCCGTCGGCGCCCGCCTGGTACGGAGGAAGAGATCGACGACGTGGGGCCAGGCGAGTGCGGCGAGGGCCAAGCGGACGAGCAGGCTGCGGGCCCAGCGGGCCAACCTGCGGGTCGGCTTGGGGCGGAGGAGGGCGTCGTGGGTCCCCGACGGGATCGCCCACCACAGGACGGTGAGCAGGAACACCGTGCCGACGACTGCCGCACCCGTCCCCCACGTCACGTGCACCACGGTGCCGGCCCCACCCGGTCGAACGCCACGCCTGCCCCCGTTTGGCGGGGTCAGTGGCGGCGGCGGACGCGGCGGCGCAGGCGGCGGGCCGAGTCGGCGTCGAGCATGAACGGGTGCAACTGCGTGGGTCGCTCGTCGACCTCGGCCACCGGGTCGAACGCGACCACGGGTTCCCGCTCGGGGACCACCTCGTCGTCGTACAGCACCGGGGACGAGGCGGGCAGAGGCTCCTCGATTCGCACCACGGGAACCATGGGCACCGGCGGCCGGGCGGCCACCCCGTCGATCGACGTCACCAGCGCCACCGGCAACGGCGGGTGCAATTGCTCGATGGCGAACCGGTCGCCCCCCGACCCCGCCACCACGATCGGCGAGGTGTCGGGGGCCGACCCCGCCGTCACCTCCTCGAACGAACGCCCGCCCAGCACCACGGCGAGCCGGTCGCGCACGGCGGCCTCGGCCGTACCCAGCACCGCGGTGGCCTCGTCGACGGCCGCTCGCGCCAGGTTGGCGTCGGCCCTCGCCGCCCGCACCCGGGCCCCGGCGCCCAGCAGGTCGTCCACTGTCTTGGGGTCGGCGTCAGCGCCCGCCATGGCCTCCCACGCCGTCTGCGCATCCCGCCACGCGTCGCGTGCCGCGGCGGTGGCGTCGGCCCGGTCGAGCCATTGCTCGAGTTCGCGCCGCCGCATCGCCCATTGCGTGGCGTCGCTGACGCCCGCTCGGCGCAGCGCGTCGTCGCACGCCGCGGCCGCCGCGTGCACCCGCCGCTTGGCGTGCGCGGCACCCACGCCGCCCAAGGCCAGGGCGGCCAGGGGGGCCAGCCCCGACAGTGCGAACAGCGTGTAGACGGACGGCGCCTCCACGTTGCTGCCGCTCCATACCACCACGACACCGACCAGAAGCGTGATCAACCCGATCACGTTGCCGACGGCCAGACGGGAGTGCACCCGGGCCCGCGCCTTGGCCGAGGCGAACAGCGCATCCTCCAACCGCGACATGGCCCGCCGCGCGTGCTGTTCCGTCTCCTTGTCGAGCACCGGCTTGGGACCGAGCGCGCGCTTGGCAGCCCGGGCTTGGCGCAGCGTGGTGTTCACCCGGTGCGCCACGCGACGGGCCAGCTCCGGCTCCACGTCCAACAGGGCCCCGCTCGTCTTGCGCACCTCGGCCTGTACGGCCGCTTCCCGCTTGAGCAGGGCCAGCCGAGCCGCCTTGGCCTCCTCGCGGGCGCCCGCCACGCGCTCGCCCAGTGCCCGCAACAGGGCCGTGCGCTCGCCGGGGCCGACCAGCCGGGACGGCACCTCGGTCGGCCCGCCCTCGAGCAGCCCCTGGAGCCACGCCGCCTCGGCGGCCCGCCCGTCGGGGTCGGTGGCGCCGACGGCCCGGCGGGCGATGACGGCGGCCAGCTCACGAGGCGACGACACCAGGGTGCCGCCCACCTGGACGGCCAGCGAACGGGCGAAGCTGTCGGGGTCCTGGGTGGGGACCACCGTCAGCCCCGTGGGGAGCGGCAACGGCACGTCGGCCGGCGTTTCGACTACCCGTGCGACCACGCGACTCCTCTGCTGCGATGCCTCGGTGTGCTCGTTCACGATACGGCCCCCGGGCGTGCGGGCGGGGGACCGGTCGGCGCCGCCAACGCCCGTTCCAGCAGGGCACGGTCGTCGGCGGGGAGGTCGAGCCCCAGGGCGACGGCCTTGGCCGAGTCGGACATTTTCGGCAGCGTCTTGCGGATGACCTCCACGGCGTGCTCGGGGGTCAGCCGGGCGGCCAGGTCGTGGAGCTGCGTCTCCAGGAACACCAGGCACAACACATCTTCCAACGACTGCACGTCGGGGTCGGTGCCCAATCCCCGCTTGGCCACGATGTCCTGCACGCGCGCCACCGTCGCCGGGTCGTAGCCCGTGTCGCCGAGAATGCGCCCCACCTCGGCCACGTGGAGGTTCTTGAGCGCTTTGCGCCACCGCAGGTAGCCCGACCGGCCATCGGGGTAGCTGCTCCGGGGGATCGCCCAGCGCCGCACGTGGTGCGCCCGCACCGCCAGCACGAGAGGCTCGGGCGCGTCGGGCCGGAGCACGGCCAGCCACTCGCTCGCCAGCTCGGCGTGGCCCAGTTCCTTGGGGCGCTCCACGCCGCGGATGACGAGACGGTGAGGGTCGTCGGCGTTGGCGGCGTCGATGGCCTCGAGGGCGCGGCTGAGGCGATCCACGGGCGTCGAGACTACGTGGCCCGGCAGGTGTACCGCCCATCCTCTTCGCGCAGCCGCAGCCCCAATCCGAAGCACGTCGACAGCGCCTCGCTCGTCAGCGTGTCGGCCAGCGGGCCCGCGGCGACGACGGCCCCGTCGCGCACCAGGAGCGCGTGGGTGAACGCCGCCGGCACCTCCTCGACGTGGTGGGTGACGAAGACCGTCGGCGGGGTGGAAGGGTCGCCGGCCAGGGCCGTCAGCCGCGCCACCAACCGCTCCCGTCCCGCGATATCGAGCCCGGCGGCGGGCTCGTCCAGCAGCAACAGGTCGGGGTCGCCCATAAGGGTACGAGCGAGCTGCACCTGCTGGCGCTCGCCCTCGGACAGCACGCCGAAGACGCGGTCGGCCGTGTAGCGGAAGCCCGCCTCGTCGAGGAGGGCGCAGGCCCGCGTGCGGTCGTCGTCGGTGTAGTCGTGCCACCACGTCTCCAATGCGGCGTACCGGCCCGCCATCACCACCTCCAGCGCCGTGATCCCGGGGCGCAGCATGCGGGCCACCGATCCGCTCACCATCCCGATGCGCGTGCGGAGGTCCCGCACGTCGACGCGCCCCAGCCGGGCGCCCAGCACGTCGACGGTGCCCGACGAGGGATGGGCGTAGGCGCCCGCCAGGCGCAGCAGCGAGGTCTTGCCTGCGCCGTTGGGGCCGACGACGACCCAGCGCTCGCCGGCCTCCACGGTCCACTCGACCCCGCACAGGATCGGGACACCGTCGTGGTGGAGTGACACATCGGCGAAGCGCAGAGCGGGCACAGAGGGAGCATGCCAGGCACACGACGGCACCCGGCGCGGCGCGCCGCGCTGGTGCAGGAGGCCCGACGGGCGCGGCGGCTGGCCCGCCGGCTCGCCCCTCTCGACCCCGAGCCGCCGATCCCGCCGCCGTTGCCACCCGGCCGGGTGGTGAACGTGCCGGGCCGCGGCGAGCTGTTCGTGCGCGAGCAGGCGGGAGCCCCGGGCCGACCCACGATCGTGCTCCTGCACGGCTGGACGGTGAGTGCGGACCTCAACTGGTTCCCGCTCTACGAAAGCGTGGCGGCCACCGGTCACCTGCTGGCGGTCGACCACCGCGGGCACGGCCGCGGCATTCGTAGCGACGAGACGTTCTCCTTGGAGGGGGCGGCCGACGACGTGGCGGCGTTGCTGCGCCATCTCGGGCTCGGCCCGGTGGTGGCCGTGGGGTATTCGATGGGCGGCCCCATCGCCATGCACCTGTGGCGACGACACCGCGACCTCGTCTGCGGCCTGGTGCTCCAGGCCACCGCGCTGGAGTGGCGGGCGACGTGGTGGGAGCGGTTCGTGTGGCGGTTCATGGGCCTGGTCGAGCTGAGCCTGCGCATCGGCAACCCCGACGGGCTCGTCGAGCGCATCCTGCGCGACGCCATCGAGGAGTGCCCCGACCTGCGGCCGCTGCGCGGGTGGCTCAAGGGAGAGCTGCGCCGCGGCGATCCCGCCGACCTGGCGGCCGCAGGCCGCGCCCTCGGCAACTACGACGCCCGCCCTTTCGCGGGCGACGTCGACGTGCCCGCCGCCGTGGTGGTGACCACCCGCGACCGCCTGGTCCGCCCTCGCAAGCAGCGGGCGCTGGCGGCCGCCATTCCGTGGGCGCACGTGGTCGACGTCAAGGCCGACCACGATGCCCCGCTCATGAAGGCCAACGAGTTCAGGAGCGCGACCGAGAAGGCGCTGCGGCACGTCCTGCGCGCCGCCGTCAGGCGGTGATGCCCCGCTGGGCGGCGATGCGGTCGAGGAGGGTGCTGAGGCCGCCCACGTCGGTCTTGGCCAGGAAGTGGTCGACGAAGGCGCTGAATTCGGCGTCGTCCTGCACGTCGTAGGCGGAGAACAGCACGACCGTGCAGTCGGGGTGCACGCCCTTGAGCCGCTCGGCCACCTCCATGCCGTGCATGCCCGGCATCATGTAGTCGACGACGGCCACGTCGGGGCCGAGATGGGTGGCCACACGCAGGGCGTCCTCGCCGCTCGCCGCCTTGCCGACGATCTCCCAGGTGGGCGCCGTGAGCATGGCTTGGAGCAGCAACAGGATGTCGGGCTCGTCGTCGACGAGGAGGATGCGGAGGCGCCGGCCGGACATGCCCGCCAGTCAAGCATGACGACGACACCCCCCGGCTCAGGCGGGGATGAAAAGCGGCGGTTCGTACGGCCGGTCGAGGCGGCGGGCGCGGATGCCCGGCAGCCCTTGCGCCCGCGCCGCCTCGAGCAACGCCCGCCCGTCGCCGGGATGCGACGGCGCCGTCCGCCACCGGGGCCCCTCGATCTCCAGCCGCTCCAGCAGGCGGCGCCGGTCGGCGAACGGGAGCCCATCGGTGGGGTGGCCCTCCAGCCACACCAGGTCGCACGCCAGCAGCGTGAATGGATGGCGGTCGGCGTGGCGGCGGAGCGCCGACGCGCTCTTGAGCGAGCGGCGGCGCCCGACCAGCTCGGGGTCGGGGCGGCCGTCGTCGTCGAAGGCCACCAGCTCCGCCTCGATGCCGGCCTCCACGATCCCCATGGCGCGGCCGAAGGCGCTCAGCTCCGGGAAGGTGTCGGCGATGTCGTCGCCGGTGTCGTCGTGCACGCGGGCGCGTCCGCCCTGCGCCACCACGATCACGGTCAACCCGCCCCAGGCCGCCTCGAACGCCCATTGCTCGGCGTGGCGGGGGAGGTGGCTCGCCGTCGGTGCGGCGGGAGCGAACCGGTCGGGCATGAGCTCCCGCGTCGGGTCCTCGGGCGGGTCCATCCGGTGCATCATCCAGTTGCGCCCACCGGTCTGGAACAGCACGTAGCGGCCGCGTGCCCGCTCGCCGTCGAGCACGACGATCACCTCGCGGTCGTTCCACTTCTCGCACCGGTACGTGCCTGTGTCCCACAGGTGGACCACGCCTCCGCCGTACTCGCCCTCGGGGATCTCGCCCTCGAAGTCGATGTACGACATCGGGTGGTCCTCGGTGTGCACGGCCAGGTGGTCGTCGCGGGGATCGGGCGGAATCCCCTTGGGGATGGCCCACGACACGAGGACGCCGTCGCGCTCGAAGCGCACGTCCCAGTGGAGCGCGGTGGCATGGTGCTCCTGCACCACGAAGCGCCCGTCCTCCTCGTCGGCGCCACGCTCCTCCCGCCCACCGGACGGCTCCGGCGTGCGGGAGAAGTCCCGCATCGAGCGGTAGGTGGCGAGCTCGCCCAAGGGGTCAGTAGGCGCGCTGTCGATCGGGCGCGATGCGCAGGATGACGCGCTCGGTTGTGATGGCGGCGGGGTCGTAGTCGTTGCCGACGTACTTGCGGCTGAGGGCGTCGATGTTGGCCCGGGCCTCGTCGCCGCCGGTTGTGTCGACGACTCGGCCGCGCACCTCGGCGTACTGGTAGGGATTGTCGCGGTTGATGATCGTCACGGCCACCCGGGCGTCCCGCTCGACGTTCTTGAACCTCTGCCGGTGCACCTCGGTGTTGATGAGGATGTGCTCGTCGTCGGCGTCCACCCACATCATGTGGCTCATCGGCCTGCCATCGGGCAGCAGCGTGGTGAGGGCGGCGAAGTTCGGTTCCTGCGCCAGTTTCTTGATGGCATCGTCGATCATGCGCAGCTTCTACCCAACCACGGCGTGATGTGCCCTCCCGGCGGTGTGTGGGCGACCGCCTCCGGGGGGGATCAGCGGCCCACCGCCGGGAGGAGCACGAAGAAGGTAGAGCCCCGAGCGGGATTGCGCACGCCGCGCACGGTGCCGCCCATTCCCTCCACCAGTTTGCGGACGACGTAGAGCCCGAGGCCGACCCCGGCCGAGTGCCGCGCCGGCCCCTGGCTGAACGGTGCGAACACGTCGACGTCGTCGGGCAGCCCGACGCCCTCGTCGACCACCGCCAGCTCGGCCCAACAGCCGTCCGGCGTCGAGCGGGCGCGCAGCCGGACGACTCCGCCGTCGGGGGAGTACTTCACGGCGTTCTCGATGAGGTGGCCGATGATCTGCTGGAGGCCGCCCGGGTCGGCGCACACCGGCACCGGCCCCACCACGTCGGCCTCGATGCGGTGGACGGGCGACAGCCCGTGGTGCATGCGGGTGGTGACGGCGATGATCTCCGCCAGGTCGAGCGGCACGGACACGAACTCCAGGCGGGCGATCTCCACCCGGGCGTCCTCCAACAGGCAGCGGGCCTGGAGGGCGAGGGAGTCGGCGCTGCGCCGGATCGCGGATACGCCCTCGCGTCGCTGCTCCGTCGAGAGCATCTCCCACCGATCGTCGAGGGTGCACGCCCACCCGGAGATGACGGCGAGCGACGTCTTCAGCTTGTGCTCGGCTTCGGCCACCAGCAGCGTCTGCTGGCGCAGGCGCGTCTCCGCCGCTTCGGCGCGATGCACGAGCTGGTCGAGGTCGTCCGGCGGGCGAGCGGGCCGCCGCGTTGCCTGCTGCGCCCTGGTCCCGACCTCACTGTGCATATCGCCCCCACAACACTCCGTCTGCGGAGATCATCCGCGACCCGAAGCGGCACGAACATGACGATTTCGGAAATCGTCATGTCGGACTAGTCCCGACGGCGGTCCGGTAGGCGGCTGGCCCGGTGTCGTCGTGCCGCTCCAGGTCGCCGCGCAGGCGCAGGTGCTCCAGGTGCGCGTACGTCTCGCTCTCGGCCATGAGCCCCCAATGGGCCTCGCGGAACAGCTCGTGCGACAGCTCCACGACCGTCGCCGACGCCCCACCGGCCAGCAGCGTCCGCAGCTTGTCGAGCCGTTCGAGGTGGTGGCGCTTGATGTCGTCCACCCGTTGGCGAAGGGTGCCGAACGGATGACCGTGGGCGGGCAGCGCCGTCTCCACGCCGGGATAGTCGGCGATGCGGTCCAGGGATGCGAGGAACGACTTGAGCGGATCGCGCCCGGTGCCCAGCCCCGCGATGTGCGGGGTGATGCTCGGCAGCACGTGGTCGCCGGAGACGAGCAATCCGTGCTCCGGGTCGACCAGGCACAGGTGGTCGAGGGTGTGGCCTGGCGTGTGGAGCGCTACCCACGGGCGGCCGGCCAGCTCGATGGTGTCGCCGTCGCGCAGGCGGCGGGCGGGACGCGGGTGGGAGAAGTTGCTCTCGTCGAGCCAGTCACGCCCGGTCCCCGCTCGGGGGTTCGGCGTCCCCCACGGCGTTGTCGGGCCCGCGTAGGGATCACCGTCGGCATCGTCGTCGGGGTCGACGTCGTGGACGTGCACATCGCACGGGTGGGGCGCCCACCACAGCCGGAAGGCGGCATGGGTGACGATGTCGGCGCCCGTCTCCTCGGCCAGCTTGCCCGCGGTGCCGTAGTGGTCGGGGTGCGAGTGGGTGACGACGACGGTGTGCACGTGCTTCACGCCGACGCCCGCCTTGTCGAGCCGGTCGGCGAGCGCCGACCACGTGGCCCGCCCGGGGAGCCCGGGGTCGATCACGGCTGCGCCGCGCTCGTCGACAAGTACATACGTGTTCACGTGGCCGAGGCCCGGCATGTCGATGGGGAGTTGCACCCGGAGGACGCCGGGGCCTACTTCGTCCACGCCGTCGCCGGCGGGCTCCTGCTCCTGCTTCATGAACGGGTGACGCTACAGGCGCCCTCGGTCCTGCTCGGCCCGGACGATGTCGTTCACCCGCCGGCACTCCACTGTCAGTGCATCGACCGCCTCTGCCGTCGCGGCCGCGTCGAACTGCTCCAATCGGGCGCGCAGCGGCATCCACCGCTGGTCGGCGTCGGCGGCCGCCTCGGCGTGCTCGCGGGCGCGGGACACCTGCTCGGTACTCGGTGTACGGCCTTGCGCCACGGGCTCCAAGGCGACGATGCACGCCTCCTGCGCCTCCTCGGCCGCCTTGTCCTGCGGCGTGCGGGCGCACGCACCCACGGCCGGCAGGACGACGAGCACCACGAACGACGCCGCTCCCATCCCCATTCGCACCGGGGAACCGTATGCTTCGGCATGGCCTCCATGCGCATCGCCTCGCAGATCGGGTACGCCGCCGGCATCAAGGAGTCCGTCGATCAACTGGTCGAGCTGGAGAAGGCGGGCCTCGACCTGGTGTGGGTGGCGGAGGCGTACGGGATCGACGCCGTGAGCGTGATGGGCTACATCGCAGCACGCACCGAGCGGGTGCAGATCGGCGCCGGCATCCTCCCGCTGTACTCCCGCACGCCGACGCTGATCGCCATGACGGCGGCGGGCGTCGACTACCTCTCCGACGGGCGGTGCGTGCTCGGGCTGGGAGCGTCCGGCCCGCAGGTGATCGAGGGGTGGCACGGTGTCGCCTACGACCGGCCGTTGGGGCGGACGCGCGAGATCGTCGATATCTGCCGGCAGGTGTGGCGGCGTGAGCGCGTGGAGCACGACGGCCCCTCGTACACCATCCCCTTGCCGCCCGACCAGGGGACGGGGCTCGGGAAGCCGCTGAAGTTGATCGTCCATCCCGTGCGCGATCGCATCCCGATCTACGTGGCAGCCATCGGGGCCAAGAACGTCGAGCTGGCGGCCGAGGTGGCCGAGGGCTGGCTGCCGATCTTCTTCCACCCCGAGAAGGCGAGCGACGTGTGGGGCGATTCGCTGGCCAAGGGGCTGGCCAACCGGTCGCCCGAGCTGCCGCCGCTGGAAATCGCGGCGGGCGGCATCGTCGCCATCGGCGAGGGGCTGGACGGCGTGCGCGACTTCGCCCGTCCCATGGTTGCCCTCTACGTCGGGGGCATGGGCGCCCGCGGCAAGAACTTCTACAACGACCTGGTGAAGCGCTACGGCTACGAGAAGGAAGCCGAGCTCATCCAGGACCTGTACCTCGACGGGAAGAAGGACGAGGCCGCCGCCGCCGTGCCCGACGGCCTGTTGGAGGCGATGACGCTGGTGGGCCCGCGGGGCTACGTGCGCGATCGGGTGGCGGCCATGAAGGAGGCGGGGGTGACGGTACTGACGACAACAGCGGTCGGCCCCGACCCCGTGGCGACCGTCGCCGAGCTCCGCGACATCGTCGACTCCGTCTGACCGCCTTTCGTCGTTCTGGTCCGTAGATCCGGCGCTGGGGCGCCGGATCTACGGACCAGAAGTGGATTCGGGCGGGGTGGGGCGGGGCTTGAAGGCGGCCTCGCGGTAGTAGCGCAGCTCGGCCACGCTCTCCCGGATGTCGTCGAGCGCCCGGTGGCCGCCCGCCTTCTTGGGGGCGCCCGCCAGCACCTCGGGGTACCAGCGCCGGCACAGCTCCTTGACCGTCGACACGTCCACCGAGCGGTAGTGGAGGTAGTTCTCCACCTCGGGCAGGAAGTGGGCCAGGAAGCGGCGGTCGGTCCCGATGGAGTTGCCGCACAGCGGCACGGTGCGCGGTTCCGGGACATGCTCCTTGATGAACGCCAGGGTCTGGGCGCCCGCCTCCTCCAGGCTGACCGTGGCCAGCTCGATGGCGGCCAGCAGGCCGCTGCGCGTGTGCATGTTGCGGACGACGTCGTCCATCTCGGCCAGCAGCTCGGTGGCGCAGGCGACGACGAGATCGGGGCCCTCGGCCACGATCTCCAACTCGTCGTCGGTTACGAGCGTGGCGATCTCGACCACCGTGTGGCGGCCCGGCTCCAGGCCGGTCATCTCGAGGTCCATCCAGACGAGCATCGCCCGGCATCGTACGTGGAAGGGCCCTCCGCCTCGATCTGGGGCTTTCCCTACGGTCCTCTACAGTTCGCCTCGTGCTCGACGTCCCGCTGCGCCGGCTCGACCCCGACCTCCCGCTCCCCGCCTACGCCCACGCGGGCGACGCGGGCGCCGACCTGGTGGCCCGGGAAGCCGTGGTCCTCGAGCCGGGCGGCGGACGGGCCCTGGTGCCGACGGGCGTCGCGGTCGCGCTGCCGCCCGGGTACGCCGGGTTTGTGCAGCCGCGCAGCGGGCTGGCCTTGCGCCACGGCGTCACCTGCCTCAACACGCCCGGGCTCATCGACTGTGGCTACCGCGACGAGCTGAAGGTGATTCTCGTCAACACCGACCCCAACGAGCCCTACAAGGTCGAGCGAGGTGACCGTATCGCCCAGTTGGTGATCCAGCGCGTGGAGGAGGCGCGCTTCGTCGCCGTCGACGAGCTGCCGCCGGCCACCCGCGACGTCGGCGGCTTCGGGTCCACCGGCCGGTAGGCGAGCAGGCGGAGCGACAGTGCCCGAGCTCCCCGAGGTCGAGTCGCTGGCCCGTTTCCTGGGCGAGCAGGCCGGGGGGCAGCAGATCGAGCGGGCCGACCTGGCCGCCATCTCCGCGCTGAAGACGTTCGACCCGCCCCTCGACGCCTTGGTGGGGCGCACGGTCACCGGCGCGGGCCGGCGGGGCAAGTTCCTCCTCCTCCACGCCGAACCGCTGTGGCTGGTACTCCACCTCGCCCGCGGCGGCTGGGTGCGGTGGCACGACGTGCTCTCGGCCGGACGTCCCAAGCCGGGCAAGGGGCCGTTGGCGTTGCGCGTGCGCCTCTCGTCGGGCGCGGGCTTCGACGTCACCGAAGCGGGCACCGAGAAGCGGCTCGCCGTCTACGTGGTGCGCTCGCCCGAAGACGTGGAAGGCATCGCCCGCCTCGGCCCCGACCCGCTCGATCCGTCGTTCGACGTCGACGCCATGGTGGCCCGTCTGCGGGAGCACGGCGGCCAGTTGAAGGGCGCGCTCACCACGCAGTCGGTCATCGCCGGGGTCGGCAACGCCTACTCCGACGAGGCCTTGCACGTGGCCAAGCTGTCGCCGTTCAAGAAGGCCGACAAGCTCGACGCCGACGAGGCGGCCCGGCTCCACGCGGCCCTGCGCGCCGTGCTCGAAGACGCCGTGGCCCGGTCGGAGGGCGTGGCCGCGGCCGGGCTGAAGAAGGAGAAGAAGTCGGCCATGCGCGTGCACGGCCGGACCGGCGAGGCGTGCCCCGAATGCGGCGACACCGTGCGGGAGGTGTCGTTCGCCACCAAGTCGCTCCAGTACTGCCCGACGTGCCAGACGGGGGGCAAGCCGCTGGCCGACCGTCGCCTGAGTCGATTGCTCAAATAAGGGGCAGACTGGTCGCTATGCAGCGATTGTCGGGCCTCGACGCCACGTTCCTGTACCTGGAGACGCCCAACAACCACATGCACGTGGGGCTGACGGCCGTCTTCGACCCGTCCACCGTGCCGGGGGGCTACGCATTCGAGAAGGTGCGCGAGCTGGTGCGCCGGCGGCTGCCGTTGCTCAAGCCCTTCCGGCGTCGGCTGGTGGAGGTCCCGTTCCAGATTCACCACCCGCTGTGGATCGAGGACCCCGACTTCGACCTCGACTACCACGTGCGCCGGGCGGCCCTGCCCTCGCCGGGCGGCGACAAGGAGCTGGCCGAGTTCGCCGAGGAGTTCATGGCCCGGCCCCTCGACCGCCGCCGCCCGCTGTGGGAGATGTACGTGGTCGAGGGTCTCGAGAACGGCATGATCGCCACCGTCAACAAGACCCATCACGCCGCCATCGACGGCGTGTCCGGGGCCGAGCTGGTCGTCAACCTGCTCGACCTCCAGCCCGAGCCCACGCCCCCGGCGGTGGAGGACGACTGGAGTCCCGATCGCGTGCCGACCGACGTGGAGCTCATCGCCTTCGCCATGACCTCGTTGGCCCGCCAGCCGCTGGCCGCCGCCAAGTCGGCCATGCGCACGGCCGAGATGCTGCTGAACCTCCGGCGCCGCAACCGGGAGCCGGGGGTCAACCCGCCGCCCGCCCCGTTCAGCGCACCCCGCACGTCGCTCAACACCAGCATCACGCCGCACCGGCGGTTCGCCTACACCCAGGTGTCGCTGGACGACGTGAAGATGGTGAAGAACACGCTCGGCGGCACCGTCAACGACGTGGTGCTCGCCCTGTGCTCGGGCGCCCTGCGCACCTATCTGGCGGAGAACGGCGACCCCGTCGACCGGTCGCTGGTGGCGATGATCCCCATCTCGGTGCGTAGCGAGGACCAGAAGGGGGCCATGGGCAACCGGGTGTCGTCGATGCTGGTCTCGCTGGCGAGCGACATCGCCGACCCTGTCGAGCGGCTGTGCGCCATCACAGACGGCACCAAGCAGGCCAAGGACCAGGAGAAGGCCATCGGGGCCGACCTGCTCACCGACTGGACGGAGTTCGCCGCTCCCGCGGTGGCCGCCCGGGCCGCCCGCCTGTACTCCAACATGCGGATCGCCGACCGCCACAACCCGCTGTTCAACCTCACGATCTCGAACGTGCCGGGGCCGAACTTCCCGCTCTACTCGGCGGGCGCCCGCATGATCGCCATGTACCCCATGGGGCCGATCTTCGACGGGGCCGGGCTCAACATCACGGTGATGAGCTACATGGGGAACGTGAACTTCGGCTTGGTGGCGTGCCGGGAGACGGTGCCCCGGGTATGGGATATCGCCCACTACATCGGCGACGCCTTGGAGGAGCTCAAGAAGGCGGCGGACCGGCGCTGATGGAGCAGTTCAGCCGGGGGGAGCTCGTCTTCGACGTCGGCGACCGCGGGCCGGAGGACGGCGAGGCGGTGGTGCTGCTGCACGGGTTCCCGGAGACGGCGGCGGCATGGGACGGCGTGGTGCCCGCCTTGGTGGAGGCCGGCTACCGCACGCTGGCCCCCAACCAGCGCGGCTACTCGCCCGGCGCCCGGCCGACGGGGCGGCGGTCGTACGTGCCGTCCGAGTTGGTGGGCGACGTACTGGCGTTGGCCGACGCCGCCGGCGTCGAGCGGTTCCATCTGGTGGGGCACGACTTCGGCGCCAACGTGGCGTGGACGCTGGCGGCCTCGCACCCCGAGCGGCTGCGGTCGTTGACCGCGGTGTCGGTCGGGCACCCGCGGGCGTTCGTGTACGCGATGACGCACAGCGCCCAGCCGCTGCAGTCGTGGTACATGTTCGCCGTGCAGATACCCGGTCTGCCCGAGCGCGTGCTGCTGGCGCGCGACGGGTGGGCGCTGCGGACGATCCTTGTGCGCGCCGGGCTGGCCGACGACGTGGCGGCGCGGTTCGTGGAGCACCTGCGCAGGCCGGGCGCGCTGCGGGCCGCCCTCGACTGGTACCGGGCGCTGCCGTTGGCGGCCTCCGCGCCCGCCGGGCGGGTGGCCGTCCCGACGCTGTACGTGTGGGGCGCAAACGACGGCTACGTGACCCCGACAGCGGCCTACGACACGGGCAGGCACGTGACCGGGCCGTACCGCTTCGAGGTGCTGGAAGGAGCGACCCACTGGGTGCCCGAGCACGAGGCCGACCGGCTGGCGCCGCTGGTGCTGACGCACCTGCAGGCGTACGGCGGCGGGTGAGCGGAGCGCTGCGTTTGCTATCGTGAGCATCCGCTGCGGACGTGGCTCAGTTGGTAGAGCATCACCTTGCCAAGGTGAGGGTCGCGGGTTCGAATCCCGTCGTCCGCTCCAGGAAAGCCGGCCTCCGGGCCGGCCTTTCCCGTTCTGGTCCGCAGATCGCGCCGTATACCGCGCGATCTGCGGACCAGAACGGCTCAGGCAGCCAGGAGGTCGGCGTACTCGGGGTGGTCGTCGATGAAGCCGGCCACGAACGAGCAGCGCGCCTCGACGGCCCGTCCCGTCTCCCGCACGTCGTCGAGCGCGGCCCGCACGAGTCGTGCCGCCAGGCCCCGGCCCCGCATGGTCGGGTGCACCTCGGTGTGGGGGAACACCACGACCCCGTCGACCACGCGGTAGTCGGCCACGCCGACCAGCGTCGACCCCACGAAGACCTCGTAGCGGGACTCGTCGGGGTTGTGACGGACATCGGCCTCCATGCCACCGTTCGTACCCAGCGCCGCCCGCCGCAAGCGGCGCACGCGCGCAGGTCGCCGCTACCCCTGCGGCGATAGCCGAGGGTCGGTCCACAGTGGCGGGACGAGTGCGGCGCGGCCGGCGACGACATGCTGGACCGAGGCTGACCGATTCGGGACGCAATCGTCGCGTTTGCGCCGAGACCGCCTGTGCAACAATCGCCATCGGGGAGTAGCCCATGGCGGCGTTCGACGCGCACATCTCGGCGGAAAAACTGCACCGCTATTCGTCGACGCGCGACCCGCGTCTCCGAGAGGAACTGGTGCTTGACCATGCCCCCTTCGCGCGCGCCGTGGCCCGCCGGTTCCGGGGTCGAGGGGAGCCCCTGGACGAGCTCGTGCAGGTGGCGCTCATCGGCCTTGCCCACGCCATCGACCGCTTCGACGCCGACCGAGGCACGACGTTCGACGCCTACGCCCAGGCGACGATCACCGGTGAGCTGAAGCGCCACTTCCGCAGCACCTGGCGGCTGCGCGTCCCCCGGTCCCTCCAGGAGCTGTACCTCGAGGTGCGCAGCGCCATCGAGGCGCTCGACCAGGACCTGGGGCGGTCGCCCACCATCCCCGAGATCGCCGGCTACGCCAACCTCACCGAAGAGGCGGTCGTGGAGGCCATCGAGCTGGGGCGGAGCTACCGCCTCACGTCGATCGACGCCCGCATGGACAGCGACGAGTCGCCCGACATGTCCGAGCTCGGCCACGAGGACCGTGGCTTGCAGGACTTGGAGGACCGCGACACCGTCGCCGCCCTGCTCGACTGTCTCCCCGAGCGCGAGCAGACGATCCTGCGCCTCCGCTTCTGGGACGAGCTGAGCCAGTCGGAGATCGCCACGCGCATGCACGTCAGCCAGATGCACGTGTCGCGGCTGTTGGCCCGCAGCCTGGCCCGGTTGCGGGTGCTCGCCGAGCAAGCGGCCCGGGCGGCCGCCCTTCGCTGACTCCCGACGGCGTCGGCCGGCGGTGGTGGCGAATCGGGGGTGGCGGGGGAACGATGGACGGCGACGGTACGCTTCGATCGCGCGGGTCGGTGCGAGTCGAGGAGGTCGATGGCAGCGACGACGACGGTGAGCGATCGCTCCGGTGGCGGGGTGCTGTTCGGGTTCCCCCACGAGGAGCTGGTCGAGGACTTCCGGCTGGCCTGCATCTCGCGGGCGCTCGACGACCGGGAGATGGCGCTGCAGAAGCAGTCCAAGGTGTTCTTCCAGATCTCCGGCGCGGGCCACGAGGCGCTGCTGCTCGGGCTGGCTCGGTCGCTGCGGCCTGGCTACGACTGGTTCTTCCCGTACTACCGCGACCAGGCGCTGGCGCTGGGGCTCGGCGTGACGCCCACAGAGGTGCTGTTGCAGGCGGTGGGCTCGGCCGACGACCCGTCGTCGGCGGGCCGGCAGATGCCGAGCCATTGGGGCTCCCAGCGGCTGAACATCGTCACCCAGTCGAGTCCGACCGGCAGCCAGTGCCTGCCCGCCGTGGGGTGTGCCGAGGCGGCGCGCTACATCTCCCGCCGGCCGCACCTCCCGGGCTGTTCGGCCCACGGCGACGAGCTGACGTACGTCTCGCTGGGCGAGGGCGCCACGTCGGAGGGCGAGTTCTGGGAGTCGTTGAACACGGCGGCCACCCTGCACCTGCCCGTGCTGTTCCTGGTGGCCGACAACGGCTTCGCCATTTCCGTCCCGTCGTCGGACCAGTCGCCGGCGCCGGTCTCCGAGCTGGTCCGCGGCTTCCGCGGCTTGGCGGTCCACCGCTTCGACGGGCGTGACTACTTCACCGCCCGGCGCAACGGCGCCAAGGCCATTGCCCACGTGCGGGCGGGCGTGGGGCCGGCGCTCATTCATGCCACCGTCACGCGGCCGTACTCGCACTCGGCGGCCGACACCCAGAGCAAGTACCGCTCGCCCGAGGAGCTGGCCGACGAGGCGGAGCACGACCCGATCCTGTTGCTGGAGCGCAACCTGGTCCACGGCGGGGTGCTGACCGAGGAGGAGGCGGCGGCCGTCCGCGACGAGGCGCGCCAAGTGGTGGCCGAGGCGGCGCGAGAGGCGCTGGCCGCGCCCCGGCCCGACCCCGCCACAGTCACCGAGCACGTGTACGTGGTCCCCGAGGGGCTCCTCGATCCCGGGGAGCCGCCCGCCGGCGGCGATGCTGACGGCGAAACCGACGGCGACGCCGGTGAGGTCGTCGCCTTCGGCGAGGCGATCAAGCGGACGCTGCACGAGCAGATGGCGGCCGACGAGCGCATCCGGGTGTTCGGCGAGGACGTGGCCGATGCACGGGAGCTGGTCCTCGCCAACGTCGAGGGCAAGGGCGGCGTGTTCGGGACGACGCACGGGCTCCAGCGCACCTTCGGCATCGCCCGCTGCTACAACACCCCGCTGGCCGAGGCCAACATCATCGGCCGAGCGGTGGGGCAGGCCATCCGCGGCCTGCGCCCGGCGCCCGAGATCCAGTTCTTCGACTACGTCTGGCCCGCCATGCAGCAGCTCAAGAGCGAGGCGGCCACCATCCGCTGGCGTTCGGCCGGTACGTTCACGTGCCCGCTGGTGGTGCGGGTGCCGATCGGTGGTTACCTCACCGGCGGGGCGATCTGGCACTCGCAGTGCGGCGAGTCGATCTTCGCCCACGTGCCCGGGCTGCTGATCGCCTTCCCGTCACGGGCGCGTGATGCCGCCGGGTTGTTGCGGGCGGCCTTCCGCTACGAGGACCCGGTGCTGTTCCTGGAGCACAAGCACCTGCTGCGCCAGCCCTACACCCGCGACCCGTACCCGCCGTCGGACTGGGTGCTGCCGTTCGGTGTCGGTGACGTGCGACGCCCGGGCCGCGATGTGACGATCGTGACCTACGGCGCCACGGTGGAGAAGTCGTTGCAGGCGGCGGCCCGGCTCGCCGAGGAGGGCGCCGGGGAGGTGGAGGTGATCGACCTGCGGACGATCGTGCCGTGGGACAAGGATTTGGTGGGGGAGTCGGTGCGGCGCACGGGCAAGGTGTTGGTGGTGCACGAGGACGTGCTCACGTGCGGCTTCGGCGCGGAAGTGGCAGCGTGGATCGCGGATGAATGCTTCGCCGACCTCGATGCGCCGGTGCGACGGGTGACGGCGCTCGACACCCACGTGGCCTACGAGCCCACACTGGAGAGCGCCGTCCTCCCGCAGGTCGACGACATCGCGGCGGGAGCGGCGGAGCTGTTGGCTTACTGAAGCGCCCTCACCCGGGGACGTCCCGAGGGTCGTCGCCGTAGGTGTACTCCGTCTCGAACCGACCGTCGCGCGTGTGGATGATCACCTGGGACGGCTCCCGCTCCTTGGCGAGCTCGCGGGCGTGGGAGACGGCGTTGTCCTTGTCGTCGACGAGGACCTCGGTGGCGTCCGACCCCTCTTGGCGGACTTCCCAGCCGTTGGCGTTCGGTGTGACATGGAAGACGGTTCGCATGGCCGACACGTACCCGAAGGGGCCGAGGTGCATTCCGGCGCCCGGCCCGCCGGCCCGTCGGTAGGGGGACCCTCCTTCCTCTCCCCGGCCGTCGATCGGCAAGCCGACTGACGTGATGTCCGAGCCGATGGCTGCGTTTCGCCGCCGAGGCGGCGGCGTGAATCCCGACGAGTGCTTCGCCTACCTCGATGCGAGCGAGACAGCGGCGTTGTGCGAAACGGCGCGGCGCAGCGGTCGGAGACCGACAAGACGGGCGCAGTTCAATTGAACCGTGATCTTCACGCTCGACCGGAACACCGCGCGCCCGTTGCCGTTATGGCGCAACCGTCCGTCCGAGGCGCAGCCCACGGGGGGCTCCCGTGGCTGACGTGGCCTTCGACGGCGGCCTCTTCGTCAAGGCGGTCGTCTCGCTGACCGTGCTTATGGACCCCATCGGCACCATCCCGGTCTTCCTTTCCGTCACCCGGGGCTCGGATGCTCGTGAGCGGGGGCGCGCGGCGTGGCAAGCCGCACTGGTGGCCGCCGCGGTGACCGGCGTGTTCGCCTTCTTCGGGGAGTCGATTCTCGTCGGGTTGGGGATCGGCATGCCTGCGCTCCAGGCAGCGGGCGGGCTTCTCCTCCTCCTGCTTGCGCTCGAGCTGCTGCGGCCGTTCGACGAGGCGCCCGGAGAGTCGCCTGTCGATGTGGGCAACCGAGCCTTCGTTCCGCTCGGCACCCCGCTCCTCGCCGGGCCCGGCGCCATCGCCACGGTCATGGTCTTCATGCACCAGTCAGACGGGCTCGGTGCTCGGATCTCCGTCGTGGCTGCGCTGCTGACGTCGGTGCTGCTCGTCTACGTGGTGCTGCGCTTTTCGTCGGTGCTGAACCGGCTCCTCAAGCCCAACGGGATCCAAGTCGTGTCGCGCGTGATGGGCTTCCTCGTTGCCGCCGTGGCCGTCGAGCTCGTCGTGGGCGCCGTCGAACAGTGGTCGGGTGGCCGAGCGCCCTGAGGCGTTCGGCCGTGAGCGCGCCTCAGGAGCGTGAGGCGCGCACTTCGTTGTCCGCGTGCTCCCGCACCAAGGCCTCGATCAGCCGCCGACGCGACCGTCTCACGTGGTGCCGGGCGATCTCCTCGGCGTTGCGGCGCTCGCCGGCCAGGATGGCGTTCACGAGATCGTGGTGGTCGTCCACCGGATCCTCACGGGTGTCGCCGTGCAGTGTCAGGTGGATCAGTCGTGCCATGCGGTCGAACATCTGCTCGATGAGCTCGACGAGGTGGGCGTTTCCCGAACCCTCTGCGACGAGGACGTGGAAGTACCGGTCGGCCTTCATCGACGCCAGGCAGTCGCCGTGCTCCGGCCCAGTCGGCCGGGCCACCACGATGCTGCGCAGCTCGCGGGCTGTCTGCTCCTCGATCCGTTCAGCGGCGAGTCCGGCGGCGGCAGGTTCGACGATCAGGCGCATCTCGTAGGTCTCGTGCACCTCCTTGGGATCCAGCGCGGCGACGGCATGGCGATGCTCGGCCAGCGGGACCACCAAGCCGTCACGGGCCAGCGAGTTGCACGCCGACCGCACCGCTCCCGGCCGGACGCCGTACTGGTCGGCCACGGCCCGCTCGTCGACGACGTCGCCCGGGGAGCGGATTCCCAGCACGATCTCCTCTCGCAGCAGTCGATGGGCTCGCCCGTCGAGCCGGAGCCCTGCCCGCCCGGTCGGCCCGCCGAGCGGGCGGCGCTCGATCAGTGACATCCGTTCTGCCTCTCTGCATCCACCCCGCGTGCCGTCGGTTCGGTTGTCCCCCGCCCCCCGTCGCCGTCGCCCGGCCCGGTGACCCGGTCGAAGCGCAGGACGTTCATCAGCTCGTCCACCACATCGTCCACGCGCCCGGCCATCATCCCGGCCGCCACGCACGTCTCCAAGTGGTTCCGCAGGATGACGCGCCCCGCCCCCTCGAGGGAGCCCTGCACTGCCGCCAACTGCTTCATCACGTCCGGGCAGTACTGGTCGTCGTCGACCATGCGGATGACGGCGTCGAGGTGCCCCCGGGCGCTTTTCAACCGGTTGAGGACGGCAGTGCGGTGGTTCGGCTTCATCGGCGTTCCACCCTACCCCTCCCCGGGAGGGGTAGGACTAGGAATCAAGTTCTCGCCCGCTTCCCGTGATTCCTCCTGGGCCGGCGGATTTCCGACGCCTGTCGCCGTAGCCGGCCGCCACCGTGAGCAGGGTGAGAGCGGAGGCGTCCACGGTCACCGACGCCACATCGCGGGTGGGGTCGACCTCCACGATGTCGACGGCGCGGACGGCGGGGTGGGCCCCGGCGGCGAAGGCGGCCGCGAAGAGCTCGGCAGGGCGCACGCCGCCCGGGCGCGATCCCGGGCACGCGGGGGCGTAGGCCCGGTCGAGCACGTCCATGTCGATGTCGACGTAGACGGCGTCGCAGCGTGCTGCGAGCTCGGCGAGAACCAGCGGAACCAGTCCGATCTCGGCGGGCCCGAGAACGCGGATGCCGCGCGCTTCGCACCAGCGACGGTGGGCCGGTGCGTTGCAGAACCCGTGGATGCCGACCTGGACGATGTGCTCGGCCGGGAGACCGGCGTCGACGAGGGCGCGCACCGGCGACCCGTTGCCCGGTGCGCCGTCGTAGGCGCGGACGTCGTGGTGGGCATCCAACGTGAGGAGGCCCCATCGCGGGAGGTCGGGGCGCGAGTGAAGCGCCTCGTACGTCACGCCGTTGTGGCCTCCCAGCAGGACGGTCAAGGGGGCATCCAGCGCGGGGGGGCGATCGCTGTCGCCGTGATCACGAACGGGGACGTCGGCGAGGTCGACATCGTGGTCGGCCGCGAAGGTCGACAGGCGGCCCAGCCGTTCGCGGATGGCGGACGGGGCGAGGTCGTACCGCGACGGCGTGACGGAGCCCTCGTGGAGGGGGATGCCCGCCACGACGAGGGCGTCGTCGTTGTCGGACCCGGAAGCCAGCCAGGCGGCGGCCGTCGGCCAGTCCGCACTCATCGCAGGCGGCCTTCGCACACGACGTGGACGCCGTCCTTGACGACATCGGCGACGAGGTGCGAGCCCGGGCGATAGGCGAGGTCGACCCAGTCGTCGGTGTCGAGGACCACCAGGTCGCCGCGGGCGCCGACGTGGAGCTGCCCGATGTCGTCGAGCCGGAGGGACTGGGCGCCGCCCCACGTCGCCGCCCTGATCGCCTCGTCCACCGTGAGGCCGTACTCGATGCACGCCAAGCCGATCACGAACGGCATCGACGTCGTGTAGCTCGTCCCCGGGTTGCAATCGGTGGCGAGCGCGACGACGGCGCCGGCGTCGAGGAAGCGCCGGGCGGGGGCGTAGCCGATCCCCACGCAATGCGACGTCGCGGGCAGGAGCACGGCCACCACCCCTGCCGCGGCGAGGGCGGCGATATCGGCGTCGTCGGCATGGACGAGGTGGTCGGCGGAGGCGCACCGCAGCTCAGCGGCCAGTCGAGCGCCGCCGCTGTGGGCGAGCTCCTCGGCGTGGAGCCGCGGGAGCAGGCCGTAGGAGCACCCGGCCCGCAGCACGCGCCGGGCGTCGTCGACGGAGAGCGCCCCCTCGTCGCAGAACGCGTCGCAGAACCGGGCCAACGGCGCGCACGCGGGGAGCATGTCGTGCACCACTTCGTCCACGTACCCGTCGTACGGCGCCAAGTGTGCTCCCAGGAACGTCGGGACGATGTCGACCGGAACGCGTGCCCCGGCCAGGTGAAGCGCTTCGAGCGACCGCCGCTCGCCCTCGACGTCGAGCGCGTAGCCCGATTTCGCCTCCACCGTCGTGGTGCCGTCGAGCAGGCACGCAGTGGCGCGCTCGACGACGCCGGCCACCAGGTCGTCGAGGGAAGCAGCGCGCGTGGCTTCCACGGTTTGCATGATGCCGCCCGCCTCGTAGGGCTGTCCGGCGAGACGGGCGGCGAACTCCGCCCGCCGATCGCCCGCGAAGACGAGGTGCGCATGGCTGTCGACGAAGCCGGGGAGGACGACTCGGCCCCCGGCGTCGAGCTCCGGGATGAGCGGCCCCGACGGGACGTCACGGTCGGGCAGGACGGCAGCCACGCGTCCGTTGCGGATGACGATCGCGGTTGGTCCGGTGGTCGAGTGCCCGAACACCGCGCCCGCCCGACGGACGAGGAGGTCAGCCATCGAGCATCGGCATGTGGACCCCGCGCCGTTCTGCGACGTCGACGGCCTCGTCGTAGCCGGCGTCGGCGTGGCGCACGACCCCCATCCCGGGGTCGGCCACGAGGACGCGGGCGAGCTTCTCGGCGGCCAGGTCGGTACCGTCGGCGACGGCGACCATGCCCGCATGGATGGAGCGGCCGATGCCGACGCCGCCGCCGTGGTGGATGCTCACCCAAGAGGCGCCGCACGCCGTGTTCAGCATGGCGTTCAGCAACGGCCAGTCGCCGATCGCGTCGCTGCCGTCGCGCATGGCCTCGGTCTCCCGGTAGGGCGACGCCACGGAGCCGGCATCGAGGTGGTCGCGCCCGATCACGATCGGCGCCGTCACGCGTCCGGAGGCCACGAGCTCGTTGAAGACGGCACCCATACGGTCGCGTTCGCCGTATCCGAGCCAGCAGATGCGCGCCGGTAGCCCCTGGAACGCCACGCGCTCGCGAGCCATGCGGATCCACCGCACCAGGGACTCGTGCTCGGGGAACTCCGCCAGTACCGCTTCGTCGGTCGCCGCGATGTCGGCAGGGTCGCCCGACAGCGCGACCCATCGGAACGGCCCGCGTCCCTCGCAGAACAGCGGCCTGATGTACGCGGGCAGGAACCCGGGGTAGTCGAAGGCACGGTCCAGCCCGCCCGCCCGCGCCTCGGCGCGCAGGCCGTTGCCGTAGTCGAAGACCTCCACGCCGCGGTCGTGGAATTCGACCATGGCTGCGCAGTGGCGGACCATGCTGTCCCGGCTCCGGCGTAGGTATCCCTCGGGGTCGCGCTCGCGCAGCTCGCGGGCGTCCGACGGGGACATGCCGTCCGGAATGTACGAGAGCGGGTCGTGCGCGGGCGTCTGGTCCGTCACGATGTCGACCGGTGCGCCGAGGCGGGCGAGCCGCGGCACGATGTCGGCTGCGTTTCCCTCTACGGCGATGGACAGCGGTGTCCGCGTGGCGACCGCGTGGTCCGCCAGTTTCAGCGCCTCGTCGAGATCGTCGGCCGCCACGTCGAGATACCGAGTCTCGAGGCGACGACGGATGCGGTCGGGATCGGCCTCGATGCAGATGGCTACCCCGCCGTTCATGGTCACAGCGAGCGGTTGCGCGCCTCCCATGCCGCCGAGCCCGGCGGTCAGGGTGAGCGTCCCCTGAAGGCTCCCGCCGAAGCGCTTGGCCGCGATGGCGCCGAAGCACTCGTACGTCCCCTGGAGGATCCCCTGCGTGCCGATGTAGATCCACGACCCCGCCGTCATCTGCCCGTACATCGTCAGCCCCAGCGCTTCGAGCCTTCGGAACTCGGGCCACGTCGCCCAGTCGGGGACGAGGTTGCTGTTGGCGATGAGCACGCGCGGCGCCCACTCGTGGGTGCGGAAGACGGCCACCGGCTTTCCCGATTGCACGACGAGCGTCTCGTCCCCCTCGAGGGCTTCGAGGGCGCGGACGATGGCGTGGAAGGCCGGCCACGTCCGTGCCGCTCGCCCCGTGCCCCCGTAGACCACGAGATCCTCAGGCCTCTCCGCCACGTCGGGGTCCACGTTGTTCATAAGCATCCGCAGCGCGGCTTCCTGCGGCCACCCCTTGCAGCGGCGTTCCGGGCCGCGGGGGGCGCGGATGACGGGCGGTAGTGCCGGCACGGCAGTCCTCCTTCTGGTCAGGCGAGCGGCCCGACGACGTCCTCGACGGCGCGGACGAGGCCGCCGCCCGTCACCAGGGCTTCCGCCGCCGCCAGCTCGGGCGCCAGATAGCGGTCCATACCAGGCCCCGGCACGTCTTCACGCAGTCGGCGGAGCACGGCGGCGCTAGCCGGTGCAGGGGTGAGCGGGCGGCGCAGTTCGATGGCGCGCCCGGCGGCCGTCACCTCGATGGCCAGGATCTTGACGGTGTTGGCGATCACCGTGCGAAGCTTCCGCGCCGCGGCCCACCCCATGGACACGTGGTCCTCTTGCATGGCCGACGTCGGCACGGTGTCGGCCGAGGCCGGCACCGCCAGACGCCGGTTCTCCGCGACCAGGGCGGCGGCGGTGTACTGGGCGATCATCAGTCCGGAATCCACGCCCGGGTCGTCGGCCAGGAACGCCGGCAGCCCGTGCGAGCGGGCGGGGTCGAGGAGGCGGTCGGTGCGACGCTCGGACATGGCGCCGAGGTCGGCCAAGGCGATGGCGAGGAAGTCGCACGCCAGCGCAAGAGGTGCGCCGTGGAAGTTCCCGTTCGACGCCACCCGCCCATCCGGAAGGATCACCGGGTTGTCGATGGTCGCCCGCAGCTCCCTGTCGACGACCCGTCGGGCGTGGTCGAGCGTGTCGCGCGCCGCCCCCGCCACCTGCGGCGCGCAGCGGAGGGAGTACGCGTCCTGGACGCGGACGTCGCCGTCGAGGTGCGATGCGACGATCGGCGACCCCTCGAGCAGGCGAACGAGGTTCGCCCCGCTCGCCTGTTGACCGGGGTGCGGGCGCAGGCCGAGCACGTCGGGAGCGAACGCCGCCGCAGTGCCCAGGAGAGCCTCGACGCTCATCGCCGCCGCCACGTCCGCCGTGCGCAAGACGGCGCCGATGTCGGTGCACGCGAGAACGAGCATCGCCAGCATCCCGTCGGTCCCGTTGACGAGCGCCAGCCCCTCCTTCTCCTCCAGCGTCAGCGGTTCGAGGCCGGCCGCGGCCAACGCCTCGGCGGCCGTCGTGTGCACCCCGTCGACCTCGACATCTCCCTCGCCGAGCAAGGCCAGGGCGACGTGGGCGAGCGGCGCGAGGTCGCCGCTGCACCCGAGCGACCCATGCTCGGGCACGAGCGGGGTGATCCCCGCGCCGAGCATGGCGAGGAGCAACTCCACGACCTCGACCCTCACACCGGAACGGCCCATCGCCAGCGTGCGAGCGCGGAGCAGCATCATCGCCCGGACGACCTCGTTTTCGATCGCCGGTCCCATCCCGGCGGCGTGCGATCGGATCAGCGCCCGCTGGAGGTCACGGCGGCGTTCGACCGGAATGCGGCGGACAGCCAAGGCACCGAACCCGGTCGAAACCCCGTACACCGGGTCCGGGCGCCCCGCCATTGCCGCCACCTGGCGGTGTGCGCGCTCCAGGGCTTGGCGGGCCGACGTCGACAAGGTGGTGCTCGCGCCGTGGCGTGCCACGGCCACGACATCCTGCGGGGAGATGCCGTCGGCGCCCAGCACCACGCGCCCGACGGCGGAACGCGACGCCGGACCATCTTGGCTTACCTGCTCCACGCCTCGCATCCCGCCTCCTCGTGTGCTGATATCTTAAGAACGGTCATTGAGATGTCAAATCCAGAATTTCCTTGTCCTGCGCTTGACACGACACAGCCCGCCTCTAATATCTCAGAGGCACAGCCAACGAAAGGGCGCCCATGGGCGACGTACGTCAGGTACCGACGAGTGCCAACTTCGAGCCGGTCGTCGAGTCGGGCACGCCCGTACTCGTCGACGTCCGGGCCGAGTCGTGCGGGCCGTGCAAGGCCATGGACCCCGTCCTCGGAGAGGTGGCGTTGGCGCGTGCCGAGAAGCTCGCCGTCGGCAAGGTCGACATCCTCGCCGAGCCCGATGTGGCGCTCCGCTACAAGGTGAGCGCCATTCCCCTCCCCGTGCTGTTCCGCGGCGTGAGGTTCTTGCCGAGGTGACCGGCGCACGAAGCAAGCACGACCTGATGTCGATACTGCTGCCCCTCCTGTAGGAGCGACCTTGTCCACGCACCTTCTACCGACCCGCACGCGAGAGGCGTACGACGCCATCAAGCGACGGGTGATCGAACTCGACCTCCCCCCCGGCGCCGCCTTCACCGAAGGCGAATTGGCCGCATCGCTGGGATTGTCGAAGACGCCGGTTCGCGAAGCGCTCCTCCGCCTCCGTCAGGAGGGGCTTGTCGACGCGGCCGCCCGCTGTGGCTACCGCGTCACGCCGGTGACGATCAAGCGCGCTCGCGACCTGTTCCAACTGCGCGCCTTGCTCGAGGTCGAGGCCGCCGGGTCGGCGGCCGAACGTCGGCTCGACCTCGATGCCCTCATCGAGCTCGAGCAGCTCGGCAGACAGACGTACGACGCCGGCGACCGAGCGAGCATCACGCGCTTCATGGAGGAGAACACCCGCTTCCACGTGGCCCTCGCCGAACTCGGGGGCAACGAAGCCCTCGCCGACATGTTGCAGTACGTGTTGGAGCAGCTCGAGCGGTTGTTCCACCTCGGGCTCGTCCTGCGCTCGAGAGGCGACGAGATCGTCCACGAACATCAGGAGCTGCTTGCCGCGGTGAAAGCGGGCAACGGCCGCGCCGCCCGGCGCATCGCAGGCGAGCAGGCGGCTTCGAGCCAGTTGATGGTGCTCAACGCGCTGCTCTCGAGCGAGGCCGTCATGTCGGCCGACAGCGGGATTTCGGCCGCGAAGTGAGAACGGTAGGACCCCGCACCCGGTGGGTTTCGACGCAGCGAGACCGCGTGCACGCGGCGTGCGCCGTCGTTCGGCGGGGAGCGACCGCATGACGGCGCCCGCGACGCGCGTGCGATTGCCGGCCGTCCCCGCCTGGGGACGCCACCTGGAGTTCCGCAACGAGCTGCTCGCCATGCTGGCGCTGCTCGCGATGATCCAGTTGTTCCCGCGTCGACCCGTACTCGGGATCTACGCCCTCGGCGTCGCCGAGGCGGCGCCGCTCGTGCTCCACGCCGCCGCCGTGGTGCTGGTGTACCGGGCGAACAAGTTCGTCAACTTCGCGCAGCTCCAACTCGCCGGCGTGGCGGCGGTGCTGTTCACCGCGCTCGTGCAGGGGCAGTTCTTCCTCAACGTCACGCGCAGCGTGTGCGGTTGCGTCAGCCGTGAGCCGGGCGCCATGGCGCGCAACATCAACTTCGCGCTGGCGCTCATCGTCGCGGTGGGGCTCACGGCCCTCGTGTCGTGGGCGGGGTACCTCACCGTCCTGCGCCGATTCCGGCGCTCGCCTCGGATCATGCTCACGCTCGTGACCGTCTTCGTCGGACAGGCGCTGGCAGGGATGCACAGCCAGATACAGAACTTGTTCATCCCGACGAACACCGAGGACCCCGCCGCCTTCCAACGCATCGCCCGGCGGCCGACCCGGCCGCCCGGCGACTTCGTGTGGCAGGTGGACCCGATCGCGTCCCTCCGCCTCGCCGACGTCCTCCTGATCGTGGCGGCGGCCGGCGCCGTGGTAGGGGTGACGCTCTACTTCCGCCACAGCCGCACGGGCATCGCCATCCGAGCTGCCGCCGAGAACCCCGCCCGAGCGCAGACGCTCGGTGTCGACGTGCAGGGGGTCACCAGCCGGGTATGGCTGCTGGCCGGCCTCCTCGGAGGTGTGGCGGGTGTCTTGGGTGCGTTCGGGAGCAGCGTACGACCGGAAACCAACACCATCGCGATCCCGGCAGGCACACTCACGGTGATTCTCGCCGTTGCCGTCATGGCCCGATTCCACAGTCTCCCCATGGTTGCCGCGGCCGCCGTCGCGCTCGGCGTGCTGCGCGCCGCCGTCCAGTACGCGTTCGCCTCCACCACGCCGCTCGACGCCGCCCTCGTGTTCCTGATCGGCGGGCTCCTGCTGTTGCAGCGAGCAAAGGAATCGCGCGCCCACCGCGAGGACGCGTCGGGCTACGAAGTCACGCGCGAGGTCCGTCCCATTCCGCACGAGCTGCGTGTGCTGCCGCAGGTCAGGACGTGGATGCGCGGCGGCGCCATCGTGGCGGTCGCCGTCCTGGCCGGGCTCCCGTGGGCGCTGTCGTCGTCCACCACCACGCTCGTCACCGTCTTCGCCATCTACTCGATCGTGGGCCTGTCGATCCTCATCCTCACCGGGTGGGCCGGGCAGGTGAGCCTCGGGCAATTCGGCTTCGCGGCGATCGGCGCATGGGCCGCCGCGGTGTCGAACCTGCCGTTTCCTCTCGCCCTCCTCCTCGGCGGCGCCGTCGGGGCGGCGGCGTCGGTCGTCGTCGGCGTCCCCGCCCTGAAGCTCCACGGGCTCAACCTCGCCATCTCGACGCTCGCATTCGCCGTCAGCGCCCGGGCCCTCTTCGTCGACGACCGTTACCTGGGCGGGTGGCTCCCCGAGTCGATCGAGCGACCGGCCGTGCTCGGGATGGACTTCGACGACTCGCGAGTCTTCTACTACTTCACGTTGGTGATGGTTGCCGTCTGTTGCGCCGCGGTCGTCGGTCTCCGGCGCAGCCGATCGGGGCGGGTGCTCATCGGGCTTCGAGCGAACGAGGCGGCAGCCCAGTCGTTCGGCATCAACCCGCTGCGTGCTCGTCTGACCGCCTTCGCGGTAGCAGGCTTCCTGGCTGCCTTCGCGGGCGGCCTGTTCGCCTTCCACCAGCGCGAGGTGACGCCGCAGTCCTTCACGGCAGACATCAGCATCGAGATGTTCGTCTTCGCCGTCATCGGCGGCCTCGGCGGCATCCTGGGACCGTTGCTGGGGTTCACCTACATGGGCCTGCTCACCCTGCTCGGCACCAACCCGCTCATCCGGTACACCGGTGCAGGGACCGGTGCGCTGCTCCTCCTGTTCGCGGCGCCGGGCGGCCTGGCGCAGGTCTTCTACGACATGCGCGACAGCGCGCTACGGCGGCTGGCAGTCCGACTGCGGATACCGGTCCCGTCCTTGATGGGAGAAGGGGTGAGCCGACGGGCGCTCGACCGCGTGCACCTGGACGAAAAGCGGGGGCCCGCCGCCGCCGCCACGTCGTCCTCCTTGCTGTACCGGCTGGAGCACCAGTGGGCTCTCGACCGGTACGGCCGCGAGGACGGTGGCAACGAGCGCGTCGGGCGAACGGAGGCTGCTCGTGGCTAGCACGGTGGAGGAGCGAGACGGCGAGGGTCTCGAACAGCGCCAAGCCGACTTCCTGCCCGAGTCGTTCGGCCCTCCCGTGGCCGCCGGGCCCGAGATCGACTCCCTCGACGCCCGGTCCGCGAGGCTCGACG
>JAHWLA010000089.1 GCA_019347595.1 Actinomycetota bacterium | reverse complement strand
CCCTCTGACGCACCACGATCAGGTCGACGTCGACCCGTCGCTCCCGTTCGCGTCGTGGACCCGCACCACCGTGCCCGAGCAGGCGAACAGGTGGTCAGGCGAGACCTGCCCGCGGAACTGTGTGGGAGCTGCACGACCGTTGCCGGACAACCACGACTCGAGGCGCATTCGACGCTCCTCGTCCTCGACCCTCGGACAGCTCGTACAGGCCGTCCCGGTCCGGCTCCGCAACAACAGGCAGCATGCGGCGCGGCGGAGGAACACGTGTCGCCCGCCTTCGTGCTCGACAGGGAACCAGGTCGGACGCATCGCAGATCCCGGCGCCACCGCATCGTTCACCTCCTCGGCGACACTGCGCACGGCCGCGTCGTCCGAGGTGCCCGCCACGTCGACGGCGGCCTGCCCCACGGCATCGGCCACCAGCCCCCACAGCGCGCGGCGGCCGACCGGCACCGCGGCTCGCACGGCGTCCACCAACGGTGCCATCGCCGTCGCCAGGCAGGCGCCCACCTCGTCGGTCCGCATCTGCGCCGCGCCCTCGAACGACGACTCGACGGTCGCGGCGTCCGTGAGCCGCACGGCAACGCTCGGCCCGAGCACAGGGACTTCGCGCCCCGCGACGACCGCCCGCACGGCCGGCGTGACGATGCCACGGGCGACCCTGCTCACGAGCAGCGTCCCGCCGACGACCAACGGCCCGTCGTAGTGCGCAGCGAGCCGGCGCATCCACGGAAGCGGCGCCGCCGCCACCGCATCGAGCCGCCGCCACGTCATGCCGGGGCGACGGCGAGCGTCCGACTGCGGGGCACCACGAGCGGCGTGCCCGTCTCGGGATCGTCGACGACGAGCACGGGTAGCCCGAACACCGCCTCCACGAGCTCGGCCGTCACGACCTCGGCGGGCGTGCCCCCGGCCACGATGCGGCCGTCGCGCATGGCGACGAGGTGGTCGGCGTAGCGGCACGCATGGTTGAGGTCGTGCAGGACGCACACGATCGTGCGGCCGTGCTCCCGGTTCAGCGAAGCCAGCAGGTCGAGCACGTCGAGCTGGTGGGCCAGGTCGAGGAACGTCGTCGGCTCGTCGAGCAGCATGATCGGCGTCTGCTGCGCCAACGCCAAGGCGATCCACACCCGTTGCCGCTGGCCGCCCGACAGCTCGTCGACGGCCCGATCGGCCAGGTCCGTCGTGCCGGTGGCGGCCATGGCTTCGCCTACGGCCTGCTCGTCGGCGTCGCTCCACGGGCGCAGCCATCGCTGGTGTGGGTGACGACCCCGGGCGACCAGGTCGACCACAGTGAGGCCCTCCGGTGCGGTCGGTGACTGCGGGAGAACCCCGAGGCGTGTCGCCACCGCTCGGGTGGGCAGCCGGGCGACGGGCTCGCCGTCGAGGAGGACGGCGCCCGCCGCGGGCCGCAGGAGGCGACCTAGCGCACGCAACAGCGTGCTCTTCCCACACGCGTTCGGCCCGATCAAGACGGTGAACCGGCCCGGCGGAACGGCCAGGCTGAGCTCGTCGACCACGACCCGCCCGTCGTAGGCGAGGCGCAGGTTGTCGGCGGTGAGACGGGGCGTCATGCGACCTCCGGGCGGTTGGCGCGAACGAGGAGCCGAAGCAGGTACGGGGCGCCGACGACAGCGGTGACGACGCCGACGGGTAGCTCGATCGGCGAGAACAGCACGCGGGCGGCCAGGTCGGCGCCCACGACGACGACCGCCCCGCACAACGCGGAGACGACGACCGCGGGGTCGCCTGCCCGCGCCGCGCGGCGGGCGATCTGCGGAGCGGCCAGCGCCACGAACTCGATCGGACCGGCACCGGCCACGGCGGCCGCCGCCAACACGACGGCGACCGCCAGCGAGACCCCCCGAGCGCGACCCACGCAGACCCCGAGACCGGTGGCGAGGTCGTCGCCCAACTCGAGGAGACGGAGCCTGCTCGTGCACGCGGCGAGGGCCGGGACGCCGACGACCACGGCCGGGAGCACCACGCCGACATCGGCCCAGGTGCGCGCGTTGAGGCTTCCGGTCAGCCATAGGGTCAGGCGCTCGGCGTCGTAGAGGCCCGCCCGGACGAGCAGGTACGACGTGACGCTCGTCAACGCAGCGGCGACGCCGATGCCCACGAGCACCAGCCGGTAGGGGGTCCGGCCGTTGTGGCGCCGGGCCAGGAATGCGATGAGCACGGCCGCTCCCGATGCGCCGCCCGCCGATGCCGCCAGCAGGGCGATCGGCCCCGGGTTCCCGCCCAACAGCAGCAAGACGGCGCCGACCGACGCACCGGCGCTGATGCCGAGCAGGTCGGGGCTCGCCAGGGGATTGCGGGCGACGCTTTGGAACACGGCACCCGAGGCACCCAGCGCAGCGCCGACGAGCGCACCGGTCAGGGCACGCGGCAGCCGCAGCTCGCGCACCACGAAAACGAGCTCGTCCGGCGCCCGTCCGAGCAGGGCGCGAACAACATCGGTCGGCGCCACGGCGAACGTCCCCATGCCGACCGAGAGCATCAAGGCGGCGGCCAGCGCACCGGCGAGGGCGATGGCTACCACCAGCCGGCGGCGACGGCGCCACGGCGGCCGGGTCACAGCGCGGCCACCCGGCGGCGACGGACGAGAGCGACGAACACGGGAGCGCCGATGGCGGCGGTCACGATGCCCACCGGCGCCTCGCCCGGCCGGGCCACGATCCGCCCGAACACGTCGGCGCCGACGACGAGCAATGCCCCCACCAGCGCGGAACAGGGAAGCAGGCGCCGATGGGCGTTCCCCACCACGAGCCGCGCCGCGTGGGGAACGGCCAGCCCGACGAAGGCGACCGGGCCGGCCGCGGCCACGGCGCCGCCGACGAGGAGCACGACGGCAGCGGCGAGCGCCACCCGGGGGCGCGCCACGCTGCTACCGAGGCTGCGGGCCATGTCCTCACCGAGCGCCAAGGCATCGAGGTGCCGGGCCGCAGCGACGGCGACCGCGCCGCCGACGACGAGGAACGGGAGCACCTGCCCGGTAATGGCGAGGCTGCGGCCCGCCACGGAGCCCACCACCCAGAAACGGAACTGATCGAAGGCCGCCTCGTCGAGCAGCAGCAGCGCCCGCGTCACCGACATCACCAGTGCGGTCACAGCCATCCCGGCCAAGGCGAGCCGGGCCGGCGTGGCGGCGCTCCGCCCCGTCGCCCCCAACGCGTAGACGACCGTGCCTGCCAGCGCGCCGCCGACGACGGCGAACCAGGCGTACACCGACAGGTCGGCGATCCCGAAGCCGAAGATGGCGACGACGACGCCGAGCGAGGCGCCCGCGTTGACGCCGAGGATGCCGGGATCGGCGAGCGGATTGCGCGTGAGCCCCTGCATGACCGCCCCTGCCGTCCCCAAGGCGGCGCCGACCACAAGGGCCAGCGCCGTCCTCGGGATACGAAGCTCGCGGACGACGAGGTCGTGCGGGGAGCCGTCGAAGTCGACGAGCGCGTCGAGGACGTCGCCCAAGGGGATCGCCTTGCTGCCGAGCGCCAGGCTCGCCGCACAGGCCGCCGCGAGAGCGACGGCGAGGAGGGCCACGGCGGGGGCCCTCCTCGCAACGACGGTGCTCACGCCTTGAAGAAGCCGGCCAACTGGTCCATCACGGTGAAGGCGGCGTGGTAGCCGATGCCGCCCACCCACGTCTGGTCGTCGACCGTGTGCACCTTGCCCGCCTTGACGGCAGACAAGCCCTTCCAGACACCCGAGCCGCGAATGGTGTCGGCGTGGGTGTTCTTGGTGGCGTCGAACACGGCGAACACCAGCACGTCGGCGTCGGCTTGATCGAGCTGCTCCAAGCTCACCTCGGTGGCGAAGTCGTCGACGTTCTGCGACTCGGGGCGGGGGAAGCCGAGGTCGGTCAGCAGCACGCCGAGGAAGTTGGCGCGTTGGTAGAGGCGGACGTTCCCGTCGGCCATGACCCGGGCGACCGAAACCGTCGGCCTCGGCGTGGGAAGCGTCTTCCCGAGCTCGGCGACCTTCTGCTGGTAGCGCGCCACGGTGGCCGCCGCCTTCTTCTCCCGCCCGACCGCCTGGGCGTAGAGCGTGAAGTTCTGCTTCCACGTCACGCCGGGGCGCTCGGCGAAGATCGTCGGCGCGATCTGCGAGAGCTGCGGATAGAGCTTCTCGTGGCGCAGCTTGCTGGACAGGATGAGGTCGGGCTTCAGCCGAGCCACCGCCTCGAGGTTCGGCGACTGCACGGACCCGACGATCTCGACGCCTTCGATCTCCGCCGGGTCGAAGTAGGCAGGCAGGCCGTCGGCGCCGTAGTCGACGACGCCGACCGGCTTCACGTCGAGCTCCGCCATGGCGTCGAGCTCCCCGGTGTCGAGGGTGACTACTCGCACCGGTTCCTTCTCCACACGCGTCTCGCCCAGGGCGTGGCGCACCACGCGGGGGAACTGGCCCGGCTCGGCGTCGGTGCCGAAGCGCTCGTAGGGCGCCACGGCGGCCGCAATGGAGACGGCGCCGGGGCTGGTCGAGGGACGGGCCGCGGGCACGGTCGGGACCGGCCCGCCCGACGAGCGGCGAGGCGATGCGGCGGCATCCTCGTCGGAGTCTCCGCACGCGGCGGTGACGAGCGCCAGGGCGAGCAGGGGCGTGAGCAGCCGAAGCCGCGTTCGATGCAACAAGGGATTTCCTTTCGGTGGGCGATGCGAACGTGAGTCAGGAGACGCCGAGCGCGTGGACGACCTCGTCGGCCACCAGCGCAGCGAGCAGCTCCTCCAACGAGGCGGGCGCGCTCGTCGTCGCCCCGTCGTGCGTGACGGTGTGGACCAAGGTCACCTCGGTGGCGACGTCGCCGTGCAGGTGCACGTCTCCCCAGTGGCCCCGGTCGAGCACCGACCGGCAGTGCCGCGCCGGAAGCGTGGTGGCAAAGGCGTGCACGATGCCGTCGCCGACTCTCACGCGGTGGATGCCGCCGGGTAGGACCGCGTCACCGGGACGTACGCCGGCGTCGACGGCCGGGTCGACATCGGCCGCGAGGCCCATGAACGACAGGCATGTCCCGGCCTTGAGCTGCTCGTGGGCGCGCCCGACCACCCGTCGGAACACGCACGGGCCGACGACGGGGCCGTCCTCGTCGAACGGCGGGCGGGCGACGGTCAGCAGCGTTCGGTCGCCGTCGCGGACGCGGAGCCGCACGCCGGGGAGACAGTGCGCCATGGTGGCGGCCAACCGCAGGGCGGCCATGCCGGCCGCTGTCACGCGGCGGTCGGGACGACGGCCTTGACCGAGGCCTGCGGGAAGGGATCGCCGACGGTGAGCACTCCGAACCTCCTGGATAGCGAGTTTCGTTAGGCTTACCTAATATTCTGAGTGCGGTCAACCTACGGATCACCGGGGCGCTCCGTTGTCGGGGAGTCGGGACGACGGCGAGCACAAGGCGCCTTGTGCGACGAAGCAGGACGCCCTCACGACTCCGCTTCCTCGGCCAACGCCAACCACCGCAGCTCGGCCGCGTCCAACGCGGCCTGCGTCTCGGTCAGCTCGGTGCCGATGCGGGCCAGCGCTTCGTGGTCGGCAGCGACCTCGGCGAGCGTTGCCGTCAGCTCGTCACGCCGCTTGGTGAGTTCGGCTACCTCGCGCTCGGCTGTCTTCATCAGCCGGTGCAGCGTGCTCGGCGAGCGTCGATCCCGCTTCGGCGGAGGGGCCGGCGTGCCGGCCGAGACCGGCGGCGTGGGTCGACGGGAACCCGTCGACGGCGATCCCGCACCGCTCCCTCCCGCTCGCGCCCGCCGGGCCGCTTCCCACGCCGCATAGCCACCGGGCACCCACTCGGCTCCGCCCCGGCCGTCGAGCGCCAGCGCGTCCTCCACCGTCCGCTCCAGAAACGCCCGGTCGTGGCTCACCACGATCAGCGCCCCCGGCCAGTCCTCCAGAAAGTCCTCCAGCACCCGGAGCGTGTCGAGGTCGAAGTCGTTGGTCGGCTCGTCGAGCAGGAGGACATTCGGCCGCGCCGCCAGCACCAACAGCAACTGCAACCGCCGCCGCTCCCCGCCCGACAGCGTCCCGATGGGCGCCCACTGCGCATCACGGTCGAACCAGAACCGCTCGAGCAGCACGCCGTCCTCCCACGACGGCTTGCGCGTCGGGCCCGCCACCGCGTCGCGCACCCGTTGGTCGGGGTCGAGCGACACGCCGGCCTGGTCGTAGTAGCCGATGCGGACGGTCGGCCCGTGCACCACCGAGCCGCGCACCGGCGAACGCCGGCCGGCCACGATGTCGAGCAGCGTCGACTTCCCCGACCCGTTCGACCCCACCAGCCCCAGCCGCTCGCGCGGGTCGACCATCAGCTCCAGCCCGTCGAAGAGCATCGGCCCGTCGCCATAGGCATGCCCGACACCGTGCAGCTCGACGACCTTGTCGCCGAGCCGCGGCGTGCCGAAGTGCAGCTCCAACTCCTCGGGCCGGGCCGCGGCGGCACGACGTCCCTCCACCACCGCGGTCGCCGCCGCGATGCGGGCCTTGGGCTTGCGGGTCCGCGCCGGCGCGCCGCGGCGCAGCCAGGCCAGCTCCCGCTTGGCCAGGTTGCGCCGGGTCGACTCTGTCGACGCCTCCTGCTCGTCACGCAGCGCCCGCCCCTCCAGGTACCCGGCGTACCCGCCCTCGTGGACGTAGCCCGTCCCCCGGTCCAGTTCCAGGACCTTGGTGGTCACCCGGTCGAGCACATGGCGGTCGTGAGTCACCAGCACCAGCCCGCCCCGGTACCGCGCCAGACGGTCCTCCAGCCAGGCGATGGCGTCGATGTCGAGGTGGTTGGTGGGCTCGTCGAGCACGAGCAGATCGGTCTCCTCCACCAGCAGCCGGGCCAGCGCCACCCGCTTGGCCTGCCCGCCCGACAGCGTGGCCACGTCGGCATCGACCATGGCGCTCATGCCCAGGTGGTCGATGACGGCCGCCGCCTCCCACCCCTCGCCCACCGCCTGGCGCACGGTCCCCGGCGGCAGCTCGGGCCGCTGGGCCAGGAACCCGACCCGGGCGTCGCGGCCCCGCCGCACCGTCCCCGCCTCCGGCTCGTCGCACCCGGCGATGACCCGGAGCAGCGTCGACTTCCCCGTGCCGTTCAGGCCGACGACGCCGAGCCGGTCGCCCGTCGCCACCGTCAGCGAGACGTCGGCGAACAGCGGGCGGCCGGGCCGCGAGGCGCGCACTCGTTCGAGGTCGACCAGGATCACGCCGCCCATGATCCCGTTCTCGTACGCGAGACGGGGCATCCGTGGCGGTTTCACGTACGAGAACAGGCCGTCCGGTTGGCACATTAGGGCGTCCTAAGAACATGATGTGGGCATGCCGAAGCACGTCCGCGCCGCGTTTGCCGCACTGGCCGTCCTCGTCGTCGCCGGGGGTCTCGCCGCCTGCAACAACGACGGCGGCGACAAGCTCGTCGTCTACTCCGGTCGCAACGAGAACCTCGTCCGCCCCATCCTCGACCGCTTCGCCGAGGACACCGGCATCGACATCCAGGTCCGCTACGGCGACACCGCCGAGCTGGCCGCCACCCTGCTGGAGGAGGGCGAGAACACCCGGGCCGACGTCTTCTTCAGCCAGGACGCGGGCGCCCTGGCCGCGCTGGCGGCCGCCGGCCGACTGGCCGCGCTGCCCGCCGATCTCACCAACCTCGTCGACGCCCGCTTCCGCGACCCCGACGGGCGGTGGCTGGGCGTCACCGGCCGGGCGCGGGTCATCGGCTACAACACCGACCGGGTTCCCGCCGCCGAAGTGCCCGACAGCGTGTTCGCCCTCACCGATCCCAAGTGGCGCGGCCGCGTCGGCTTTCCGCCCACCAACGCCTCGTTCATCGCCTTCGTCTCGGCGCTGACGGAGCAGGTGGGACGGGAGCGCACCAAGGCGTGGCTCGAGGGGCTGAAGGCCAACGACGCCAAGCGGTTCGACAACAACATCGTCACCCTCGAAGCGGTGGCCGACGGCGAGGTCGACCTCGGCCTGGTGAACCACTACTACCTCTACAACCACTTCAAGCAGCGGCCCGGCGTCCCCCTGGCCAACCACTACCCCGGCCAACAGCCGGGCGGCGAGGGAACCTTCGTCAACGTCGCCGGGCTCGGCGTCCTGCAGAACACCGACGAGTCCGAGGCCGCCCGCCGCCTGGTGGAGTACCTCTTGGGCGCCGACGCCCAGGAGTACTTCCGCACCGAGACGGCCGAGTACCCGATGCGCAACGGGATCGAGCCCCTCCCCGAGTTGCCCAAGCTGGCTGACCTCGAGGTGATCGACGTCCCCCTCCACCGCCTCGGCCGCGACCTCCAGGCCACCCTCGACCTGCTGCGCGAGGTCGGGCTCACCTGACCCGCACCCGCCCGCCCGCAGCCCTCCTCGCCGTCGGCGCCGTGGTGGCCGTCGGCATGGTGGCGCCGGTCGTGTACCTCGTGTTGCGCGCCTCGGAGGCGGCCGACCCGTGGGCCATCGCCGGCGAGGCCCGGGTGTGGCAGGCGGTGGGGCGCACGGTGGGCCTGGCCGCCACCGTCACCGTCGCCGCCACCGTGCTCGGCGTCGGGATCGCCTGGCTGCTCGAGCGCACCGACCTGCCCGGCCGGCGCGGGCTCGGCATCCTCGCCGCCCTGCCGCTCGTCGTGCCGACCTACGTCCTCGCCTTCGCCTTCAAGGACGCCTTCGGGCCGTCGCCGCTCCTGGTGGAGCTGCCCGGTGCCGTGGGGTTCCGGGGGGCGGCGCTGGCCCTGGCCCTCGGCACGTACCCCTACGTGCTGCTGGTGGTGCGGGCCACGCTGGCGACCGCCGACCCCGCGCTGGAGGAGGCGGCCCGCTCGCTGGGCGACTCGGCGCGCCGGACGTTCGCCCGCGTGGTGCTCCCCATGCTCCGGCCCGCCGTGGCCGCGGGCGGGCTGCTCGTGTTCCTCTACACGCTGTCGGACTTCGGCGCCGTCGCCATCCTCCGCTACGAGACGCTGACCGTCGCCATCTTCGGCGAGTACCGCACGGCTTTCGCCGACCGCTCGCGCCCCGCGGTGATGGGCGTCCTGCTCGTCGTCCTCACCGTCGCCGCGCTGGTCGTGGAGCGACGGGTGCGGGGCCGGGCGGCGCCGCCGCGGGTCGTGGCCGGCCCCCGCGCCGTGCGCCGCCGGTCGCTGGGTGCGTGGCGCTGGCCGGTCGCCGCCGCCGTGGCCGCCGTGCCTGCCGTCGGCGCCGGGATGCCGGTCGGCGTCCTGCTCTACCGGGCGTCGCTGGGCACCGGACAGAGCGAGTCGCCCGACATCCTCGTGCGCGCCGTGCTCACGTCCACCGGCCTCTCGCTGGCCGCGGCCGTCGTGGCCGTGGCGCTCGCCGTCCCCGTGGGGCTGCTCGTGGTGCGCTTCCGGTCGAAGGCGGGCGCCGCCATCGAGGCCGCGGCCACCGCAGGTTACGCCCTGCCCGGGCTCGTCATCGCCTTGGCGCTGGTGTTCTTCGCCTCCCGGTACCTGCCCGGCATCTACCAGACGGCGACGCTGGTGGTGGTGGCCTACGTCATCCGCTTCTACCCGGAGGCCCTGGGCGCCGCCCGCGCCTCCATCGCCAACGTCGACCCCGCACTGGAGGAGGTGGCCCGCACGCTGGGCGACTCCCGCACGCGCGCCGTGCGCCGGGTCACCGTCCCGCTGGTGCGCGGCGGGCTGGCCGCGGGCGCCGGTCTGGTGTTCCTCACCGCCATGAAGGAGCTGCCCGCCACCGTCCTCCTGCGGCCCGCGGGCGCCGACACCCTCGCCACCCGCGTGTGGACGGGCGCCTCCGAGGGCTTCTACCGCCAGGCCGCGCCCGCCGGGCTGCTGCTGGTGCTGGTGTCCGCCCTCGCCCTCGGCCCCGCCGTGCGCCTGGCCCACCGACGGGGGAC
>JAHWLA010000088.1 GCA_019347595.1 Actinomycetota bacterium | reverse complement strand
TCGTGCGCGCCTTGTCGGCGAGCGCGCGGGCGATCGCCTGGCGGATCCACCAGGTGGCGTAGGTGGAGAACTTGAAGCCCTTGCGGTAGTCGAACTTCTCCACCGCGTGCATGAGGCCGAGGTTCCCCTCCTGCACCAGGTCGAGGAGGGGCAGGTCGGACGCCTGGTACTTCTTGGCGATCGACACCACCAGCCGCAGGTTCGACTCGATGAAGACCTGGGTGGCCCGCTCACCCTCCCGGACCGCCTGGCGCAGCTTCCGCTTCTCGGCGGCCGTCAACGTCTTGCCCGAGTTGAGCTCCTCCCGCGCCGCGGTGGCCGTCTCGATGGCCTGGCCGAGCCGCGCCTCGTCGTCCTTCGTGAGAAGGCCGTGCTTCCCGATGTCATTGAGGTAGAGCCGAACGAGGTCTTCTTCCTCACGTTCGGGTCGTTGCTTGGGCACTACATCACCTCTGGTACTCGACTGGGTGTCTGGGGGGAAGAGCGGACGCGCGCGGCGCGAGGGCGCCAGGCCGAAGGTCCAGTGTAAAACAGGTGAGGCCGATCTGTCCCACCGTTCCTGTGGTATCCGCCACTTTTCTCGGCGTCGACACGATCATGGTGAGGTGTCCGAGACCGTTATCGACGCGCTGGTGATGGACGGCGAAGACGAAAACCCCGGGACCGCCGCGGTATTCCACGGGATGCTGGCCACCATGGCCGAGGTGCTGGAGCGCCTCGACGAGCGCCTTTCCACCCTGGAAGCGACGATCGTGGGGCAGACCACGGCCACCCGCACGGCCACCCAGCGCATGGCGGCGGAGCTGCCGGAGGCGATTTCGACAGCGGTGGCCGAGGCGGTGAGCCGCGGCGGCGCCCCGACCGCGCTGGCCCGGCTCGACGCCCGGCTGGCCGACATCGAGGCGGCGGTGTCCCGGCCCGACACCAGCGCCCTGGAGGCCCGCCTCGATGCCGTGGCCGCCGCCGTCGACGCGGCCGTCGACGCGGCCGTCGAGGCGGCCGTCGACGCCCCGGTGGCCGCCCTGACCAGCCGGTTCGATGCCCTGGCCGCCGCCCTGGAGACATCGGCCGGCCGTCCGGTGGCGGCGCTGGCCGAGCGGCTCGACGGGCTGGCGACCACCGTCGAGGCCGCGGTCGAGGCGGCGGCCGGTAGCACCGCCGACGCCCTCACCTGCCGGCTCGATGCCCTGGCGGGCGCCGTCGCCGCCTCGCAGGTCGCCCCCGGCGCGCTGGCGGCCGAGGTCCGTACGGCCGTGGACGGCGCCCTGGCCGAGGCCCGCACCGACACCGGTGAGCGCATGAAGCGGCTGGCCGACGTCTTGGCCGCCCTCGCTCAGCCGCCCGCCCCGCCCGACCTGGGCGCCCTCCTCGACGACCGCCTGGCCGCCGTCACGGCAGGCATCGCCGACCTGCTCACCCGGGCGGGCGCCACCACCCCCGACGACTCCGAGGCCACCCGGGCATTGGCCCGCTCGCTGGCACGGCTGGAAGCAGACGTGGCGGAGGCCCGGGCGGAGACCGCCATGGGCGTCCAGTCCGTCGCCGGCCGCATCGAGGAGGCCGTCGCCGCCGCCCGCGGGCGCGACGAGGAGGTGCTGCGCCGCACCGTCGAAGCCGTCGAGGCCTTGGTCGCCAACGCGGGCCGCATCGAGGCGGCGGTGGGCGAGGGCCGCGGCGAGGCCGATCGCAAGGGCAAGGCCAGTCGGGCCGAGATCGAGACGGTGGGCCGCCTGGCCGATCGCATCGCCGACCTCCAGGAGGCGGTCAACCGGTCGCGTGGCGAGACGACCACCGCCGTCGAGCGCCTGGCCGCCGAGCTGTCGCAGCGGGCTGCCACGCCCACCGTGGTGGAGGGCACCCTCGACGAGGTGGCCGACCGGCTGGCCCGGGTCGAGGCCGTCGTCACTGCTACCCGCCAGGACGGCGAAGCCCGCGCCACCGCCCTGGCCAGTGACGTACAGACGGCGCTCGGGGCCGGGCTGGAGCGGCTGCTCACCCACGCCACCGGCAACGGCGACCTGGTGGCCGCCGACGTGCGCGCCGCCCTCGGTCGGCTGGCCGAGGTGGCGGCGGGCGTCGAATCGATGTCCACCACATTGGCGGGGGTGAGCGAGCAGGTCGCCCGGCTGGCCGCCGACGATCGCACCCGTCCCGTCCTCGCCGCCATCGAAACCGCCTCCCACGACCAGCAGGAGGCGGTGGCCGCCCTCCAGGCCGCCGTCGTCCGCCGCATCGACGGGCGCACCTCGGCGCTGGCCCGCGCCCTCGAAGGGGTCGGCGACCTCGGTCCGCTCCTCCAGCGCCTCGACGCCGCCGTCGACCAGGACGACGCCCGGGCCAAGTCGCTCGAGCGCCTGCTCACCGACCTGCGCGACGACCTGGCCAAGGAGGTCGGTGGCCTGACCAAGCGCCAAGTGGGCTCGCTGCGGCTGCTGGAGCGGGTCTCGGCCGCGCTCGACGACGAGCAGCGGCGGCTCGAAGGCGTGCAGTCGTTGTGCCAGTCGGTGGCGGCGGCCGTCGAGCAGCAGGCGGCGGTCGGCAGCCGCATGGCCGAGCTGGTGCTGGAGACCCGCTCGGCCATGCGCAGCGACGTCGAGCGGTTGGAGTCGACGGTCCAGCTCGACAACGCCAAGCGCCAGCAGCACGACCACGCCCGTCTGGCCCAGATGGCAGCGGGTGTCAGCGAGGTGGTCGAGCGGGAGACGGCGCTGGTGGGCCAGCGGGTGGCGGCGCTGGCCTCCACCGTGGAGTCGTTGCGCAACGCCTTTCACCTCAACGGCGACGACCTCCAACCCAGCTCCACCTGACCTCGTCCGCGCACCGCTGCCGGTTGCGCGACCCTGGGGCCTCGCATACCGAGCGAACGGCGAGGTGGACGGCGAATGCGACACGCAGCACGACGGGGTCGGCGAGCGGTGCTCGCCGGGGCCCTGCTCCTGACGACGGCGAGCGTGCTGGGTCCCGTGCCCGCCCGGCCCGCCGAGGGGCCGCGGGCGGCGGTGTCGACAACCACGCCGGTGGCCGACGGCTACTGGCTGGTGGCGTCCGACGGCGGCATCTTCGGCTTCGACGCCCCTTTCCACGGCTCCATGGGCGGGTCGCCGCTCAACCGGCCGATGATCGGGATGGCGTCGACGGCGACCGGCAAGGGCTACTGGACGGTGGCTACCGACGGCGGCATCTTCAGCTTCGGCGACGCCGCCTTCCACGGCAGCACCGGCGGCATTCGCCTCAACCAGCCCATCGTCGGCATGGCGGCCACGCCCACCGGCAACGGGTACTGGCTGGTGGCGTCCGACGGCGGCATCTTCGCCTTCGGCGACGCCGTGTTCCGAGGCTCGATGGGTGGCACCGCCCTCAACCGGCCCATCGTCGGCATGGCGCCCACCCCGTCGGGCTTCGGCTACTGGCTGGTGGCCGCCGACGGCGGGATCTTCGCCTTCGGCGACGCCGTGTTCCGGGGCTCCACCGGCAGCCTGAAGCTCGTCGCCCCCATCACGGCCATGGCGCCCACCGGCACCGGCCGCGGCTACTGGCTGGTCGCCCGCGACGGCGGCGTGTTCGCCTTCGGCGACGCCCCGTTCATGGGCTCCACGGGCGGCGTCGACCTCGGCGCCCCCGTGGTCGGCCTCCAGCCCACCCCGCGAGGCCAGGGCTACTGGCTGGTGACCGCCAACGGCGGCATCTTCACCTTCGGCGAGGCCCCCTTCTCGGGGAGCGCGGGCGGCATTCGCCTCAACCAGCCCATCGTCGGCATGGCGCCGCGCCCCGTGCGCTACGGGGCGGAGGTGTCGGTGTTCTACTACCCCTGGTACGCCACGCCCGCCGATGGCGGGTGGCGGCACTGGGAGAGGCACGGCCACTTCGGTGCCCCGGCCGACATCCCCGCCGACTTCTACCCGGCCCGGGGGACGTACAGCAGCCGCGACGCCGCCGTCGTGGAGCAGCACATGGCCGAGCTGGCCGCCGCCGGGGTGAACGTCGTGGTGGCCTCGTGGTGGGGGAGGGGGTCGTACGAGGACAGCGCCCTGCCCACCGTCCTGGCCGCGGCCGGCCGCCACGGCCTGCGGGTGGCCGCCCACATCGAGCCTTACGGCGGGCGGGGGACGGGCTCGGTGAACTCCGACCTCGAGCACCTGGCCCGGTTGGGGATCACCGAGGCCTACCTGTACGACGCCATGGGGGCGCCCGCCGTCGACTGGGCCGAGGTCAACCGCCGCAACCAGAGCATGCGGATCTGGATCGAGACCTCGCGCCTCGGCGACATGCTCGACGGCGACTTCGCCCGCTACGCCCGCGAGGGCGGTTTCGACGGCATCTACACCTACGACCCCGTGCGGTACAACCGGCCGGAGCTGGCCGCCGCGTGCGGGGCGGCGCGGGCGCAGCGGCTGCTGTGCTCGCCCTCGGTGTCGCCGGGCCACAGCGCGCTGCGCACGTTCCCGAGCCGGACGGTCGTGCACCGCGATGGCGGGCGCCGCTACAACGCCCAGTGGATCGACGCCATGGCGGCCGGGGCCGACGTCGTGTCGATCACCAGCTACAACGAGTGGCACGAGGGGACGACAATCGAGCCCGCCGTGCCGTGGTGCTTCCCCGACGGTTGGTGCTCGCCGGGCTACGACGGGGCCTACGGGCGCACGGGTGCGGCGGCCACCACGGCGTACCTCGACGCCACCGCCTGGTGGGCGGCGCAGTTCCAGCGGCTGCGCGGCTCGGGCTAGGGCTAGGCGACGTCGACGCGGAGGACGTCGCACACCGACGCGGCGCGGGCGTTGCGCAGCGGCGGGGTGGCGGCCCGCACGGCGCGGCGTTCGCCGGCCCCCACGGTCACAGTGTCCGACGCGGTGGCCACGATGGCGCCGCGGCCGGTGGTGAACTTCACGTGCACGGTGAACGTGCGAGTGGTGGTCGCCTGGTTGTGCAGCGTGCCGTTGTAGACGATCACGCTCGTCCCGCCCCGCGAACAACTGCGGCCGTCGAGGTCGTAGTCGGCCGTTGTGGCGGCTGCGTTTCCGCCGGCTGCGGTGGCGGAGTCGGCAGGCTGCGACGGCTGCGCACTCTCCGGCTCCTCGACGGGACGCGGCGGCGTCTCCGCTGTCGGCGCCGTGGCGGCGGCGGGCGCGGTGAAGGCGGGGGTCGAGAAGGCGGGCGGACCGGGCACGGCGATGGCCGGGTCGTCGGCGGGTTCCTGCAGCGGTGTGGCCGTGCCCGCCCGGCCGATGACCACCGAGAAGATGCCGATGCCGATAGCAGCGGCGGCGGCCACGCCGACGCGCCACGGGTGGTCGCCGTCGTCGTCGACGAGCACGGCGGTGTCGTCGTCGTCGGCCTCGGCGACCGGCTCCGGTTCCGGGTCGACGTCGGGCTCGGGCTCAGGCTCGGGCAGGTCGTCCGCCTCGTGCCCGACCACAGGAGGCGGCTCCTCCTCGTCGAGCAGGATGTTGACCGCCACCCAGTCCTCGGCCGCCAGTGCGTCCCCGACGTCGACGACCTCGTCCAGCGCCCCGTCGGCGGCGGCCTCCACCGTCTCGCCCGCCCGCAGCACGACCGTGCCGCCCGCGTGGCTGCGCACCACCACGGTCCCCACCAGGGCGGCGAACCAGGCGGCGCCGTTCTCTTCGCAGCGGACCACGAACGTTGCCGTGCGGGCCATGGCACTGGCCGAGGCGGTGCGTGCCTCGTACTGGCCCCGTCCCGTCCGCGCCGCGGCGGTGCGGTGCCAGCTATTGCCCCGTCCGAGGCGCAGCACCACGTGGGGGCGGCCGTCGGGATCGGCAATCCGGTCGAGCGCCGCGGTGGCCCCGGTGTCGAGGCGGGTGACCGAGCCGTCGAAGTGGTGCAGTTCCGCGACGGATTCCGTCCCGGCGAGGACGTCGTCCCCCTCGTGCAGCGCGTCGGCCTCGACCATCACCTCCTTTGATCGGCAGGCGGCGGGGTGCGGTTGACCATCCTCGTGAGGCGTGCGCCGGTCGGCGACAATGGGCCGCCGACGCAGGACGGGGACAGGAGGCGCTTCGGTGTCCGATTTCGACGAATCCGCCGCCCTCGACGCCGCCGCCGGCCCGGGGGCCACCGCCATCCTCCACGGGATGCTGCGCACGCTCTCCGAGGTGCTGGAGCGGCTCGACGAGCGGTTGGGGCGACTGGAGGCCCGAGCGGCCACGCCGCCGGTGGAGGTCGACGTCGAGCACATCGCCGAGACGGTCCTCGACCGGCTGCGCGGCGATCCCACGCTGGAGCGGGTGGTGGCGGCGGCCGGCGAGCAGGTGCGCCACGCCGTCGACGATCTCCGCGCCCAGGTCGCCGACCGGCGCACCGACGAGGAGATCGCCGGTCTGCGCCGCAGTTTCGACGAGGCGCTCATGGCCCTCGGCGACCGTAACGAGGCCCATGCCGTCGGCGTGCGCACCATCGTCGAACAGTTGAGCGACGAGCTCCGGCGGCTGGCCGACTCCGACGATGCCGACGAGCCCATGGGCCCCGACATCCCGTCGCTGTTGGCCGACGTGGGCCAGGGCACCGAGCGTTCGCTGGCCCGCTTGCACGCCGACCTGCGGGGCGCCGTCGAGGAGCTGGCCCTGGCGATGGCGGAGCGCCACGACGGCCAAGCCGCCGCCCTCACACGGGTCGAAGCGGAGTTGCGGACGGCCATCGGCGCCCAAGCGGGCGCCGTCCACGACATCCAGGTCGCACTGGGCGACCGGCTGGAAGCCGAGTTGCGGACGCAGGTGGCGCCGCTCCACGAGACGCTGGTCGCGTTGGCCGAGCGGGTGGAGGCCGGGCTGCAAGCGGCGGCGGGCGCACAGGCCGGCGCCCTGCACGAGGTGCAGACCGCGGTTGTCGAGCGCCTGGAGGGTGCCGGGAGCACGCTGGAGCGCCTGCGCGCCGAGGTGAGCGCCCAGGCGTTCGCCCTCGAGCAGTTGCGCACCGATGCCGGCGAACACGGCCCGGTGCCGGTCGACGGCATCCACCGGGTGGAGGCCTCGCTGGCCCGCCTGCATGCCGAACTCGACGACCACAGCGCCGGGCAGGTGGCCCTCGTCGACCGCCTGGTCGCCGACCAAGCGGCGGCGCTGAGCCGGGTGGAAGCCGAGACGCGCGACGCGATCGGCGCCGTGCGAGCCGAGCTGGCCGCTCGTCCCGACGCCGCCGCCCTGGCGGCCGAGCACGCCGACGCCCTGCGCCGGGCGCTGGAGGAGGCGATCACCACGCTGGCCGAGCGCCAGGCGGCCACCAACGCATCGCTCGTCGCGGCCGTCGACCGCTTGCGGGCCGAGGTGGCGCCGACGGGCGAGGCCGAGGCGGTGGCCGACCTGCTGGCCCGCCACGCCGGGGCCGCTCGCGACGACCTGGCTCGCATCGAGACCGTGCTGCGAGGCCAGGTGGCCGAGGTGTCGGGCCGGGCCGGCTCCATGACCGACGTGATCGGGCGGCTCGACGGGCGCCTCCACGAGGTGGTCGACGGCGTGCGAGCGCTGTCCCGCCACCTCGAGGCCACGGCCTCCTTGGTCCCCGCCGTCGAGGCGTTGCGGGCAGAGGTTGACGAGCTGCGCCGATTGTCCGAACAGCCCCGCCTGCGGGCCGTCAACGGCGGCACGGGCGACTGATGGAGCCGCTCGTTTTCATGTGTCCTCGCTGCGCGTCCGCCGTCAGCGCCCGCTTCTACGGGCCGTGCGACGAATGCCGCGCCGTCCTGCGAGCCGTGGGCGGCGACGCCCGGGATGTCGAGATCCCGGCCTACGAGCCGAAGATGAACGTGACCCCCAACCAGGTGGCCACCAGGGACTGAGCAGGAGTTCTCAGATTCCACCGGGGGGTGCCGATCTGAGGGGCGAGAGGGGCGGTGACATCACAATGAACCAGGACATCGAAGTCATTCAGAACCTGCTCGTCTTCGGGGTCGACAGCGAGGGCGAGGAGCTCCGCGTCGATATCTACGGAGGCGAGGACTGCGTCTGCGGGACCCTCATCTACCGGTTCAGCGACGCCACCGAGTTGGCCGAGCGCGCCGAGCTGTTGCGCCGCTGGTGCGACCAGGCCACGCCGGTCACGTACGTCCGCCGGGACGGCTCGGCCGCCCTCATGGACGAGCTCTCCCTCCTCACCGACGCCCTGGAGGCCTAAACCCGCGAAGTGTGCGGAGTTGGGGCCGTCGGAGCGGCCCAACTCCGCACACTTCGCGCTTTTCAGGTGACGACGCGGAAGAGCTCCTCGAAGCTGGTGCGGCCCAGCGCCACCTTGCGCAGGCCGTCCTCCCGCAGCGTCAGCATCCCCTCCGCCTCCGCTGACGCCCGCACCTCGTCGGTGGCCGCGTGCTGGAGGATCAGGGCGCTCAGCCCCTCGGTGATCGGCATGACCTCGTGGATGGCGAAGCGGCCGCGGTAGCCGGTCTTGTTGCACGCTCCGCACCCGACGGCCTTGAAGAACGTCGTCTCCTCCAGCGGCCAGTCGTCGTGCCAGCCCGCGGCCAACAGTTCGTCGTCGGTGGGGATGAACGGCGTCTTGCACTTCTCGCACAGCGAGCGGGCCAGCCGCTGGGCCACCACGCACGTGACCGCCGAGGTCACCAGGAACGGCTCCACGCCCATGTCGAGCAGTCGAGCCGGCGTCGAGGCGGCGTCGTTGGTGTGGAGGGTGGACAGCACCAGGTGGCCGGTCAGCGCCGCTTCGACGGCGATGGTCGCCGTCTCCTGGTCGCGGATCTCGCCCACCAGCACGATGTCGGGGTCGGCCCGCAGGATCGAGCGCAGGGCGTTGGCGAAGGTGAGGCCCGCCTTGCGGTTGACCTGCACCTGCTTCACGCCCGCCATGCGGTACTCGACGGGGTCCTCGACGGTGATGATCGACCGCTGGTCGTCGTTGACCTCGGCCAGGGTGGCGTACAGGGTGGTCGACTTGCCGGACCCGGTCGGCCCCGTCACGAGGATCGCCCCCCACGGCCGGCGATACGCCGCCTCGAAACGGGCCTTGGTCTCGGGCAGGAAGCCGAGCTCGTCGACACCCACCAGGCCGCTCTTGCGGTCGAGCACGCGGATGACCAGCGCCTCGCCTTGGGCTGTGGGCAGGGTGACCAGGCGCAGGTCGATCCGTCGCCCCTCCAGCGGGATGGTGATGCGCCCGTCCTGGGGGAGCCGGCGTTCGGCGATGTCGACGTCGCCCATGATCTTGATGCGGCTGATCACGCTGGCCTGGATCGACCGCGGCACCCGCATGACGTCCTGGAGCACGCCGTCCACCCGGAAGCGGATGCGCAGCTCCGACTCGCCGGGCTCGAGATGGATGTCGGACGCCCCCTCGTGGACGGCCCGGCCGATAAGCTCGTTGACGAACTGGATGACCGGCGCGTCCTCGGCCGCGTCGTGGAGGCGCCCGAGAGGAAGCTCTTCTTCCCCGTCGTCGACCTCCACCAGCCGGGCGATGTCCTCGGCCTTGGTGCTCCACACCCGGTCGATGGCCCGCTTGAGCTGGCCCGCCTCCACCATGACGGGCTTGATGTCCTGGCCGGTCATCGACCGGATGTCGTCGATGGCGAAGACGTCGGCCGGGTTCGCCATGGCGACCACCAGCCGGTTGTCCTCCCAGCCGATTCCCAGCGCCTGGTGCCGACGGGAGAACGACTCGCGGACCAGCCGGGTGGCCGTGAAGTCGAAGGGCCGATCGTCGAGGTCGACGAACTCGATCCCCAACTGCTCGGCCAGGATGCGCGTCAGTTGGGTCTCGGTCAGGACCCGCTTGTCGACGAGGATGCGGCCCAGCCGATCCCCCGAACGCTTCTGCTCGGCCAACGCCAGCATGAGCTGGTCCTCGGTGACGAGACCGGAGCCCAGCAGCACCTCGCCGAGGCGAGGCCGGCTGGACGGGCGCGCGGGGGCGGTGTCCTCCTGCATGGCCACCATTCTGCTACCGGTGGGCAGGGGGACCGGCTGGAGACCGCCTCAGCCTGTGGCGGACTGGTCGACCTCGCCCCGCCAGCCGCCCTCTTCGGTGCCGCGGGATTCGATGAACTCCTTGAACCGGGCCAGATCGCCCTCGACCCGCCGGTCGACGAAACGCAGTGCGTCGCCTGCTGCCTCGACGAAGCCCTCCGGGGAGTACTCCATCTGGAGCATGACCT
>JAHWLA010000087.1 GCA_019347595.1 Actinomycetota bacterium | reverse complement strand
CCGTCCAGTTGGCCGCCGAGGCCGTCATGCCCGCCCGGTGCTTCAGCCAGGCGGCGGCCGAGGTGGCGCCGTCGAGCTCCCACCGTCGGCTCGCATCGAAGTCGGCGGCGGCGAGCGCCACCTTGGCCTTCAAGCGGTCCAGTAGCCGGCAGGCCGCCACCAGGGCGTCGCCGTCGATGCCCACGTCCAGCTCCGAAATCGCCGACTCCAATGCCTCGAACACGTGTTCGATGTTACGGCAGACCGACGGTTGTCGTCAAGGCATTTCAGTGCATTCCAGTATTTACCGGATGGCCAGCATGCGCTCCAATGCCACCTTGGCCCACTCGGTCGTGTCCGCATCCACCGTGATGCGGTTGACCACGCGACCCTCCACCAGGTTCTCCAGCACCCAGGCCAGATGGGCGGCGTCGATCCGGAACATCGTCGAGCACGGGCAGACCAGCGGGTCGAGCGACACCACCGTCTTGTCGGGGGTCTCCGCCTCCAACCGCTGCACGAGGTGGATCTCGGTGGCGACGGCGATCGTCGCACCGGCGGGTGCGGCGGCGACCGCCTTGATGATGGCGTCGGTGGAGCCCACCTCGTCCGCCAACTCGACTACGTCGTGGGCGCACTCCGGATGGGCGAGCACGATGCCCTCCGGGTGCTGCGCCCGGAAGGCGGCCACGTGCTCGGGCCGGAACCGCTGGTGCACCGAGCAGTGCCCCTTCCACAACAGGAAGGTGGCCTCTTTGACATCCTTCTCGTCCAGGCCGCCGAGATCGAGGCGCGGGTTCCAGACCCGCATGTCGTCCTCGGTGAAGCCGAGCTGGTAGCCGGTGTTGCGGCCCAGATGCTGGTCCGGGAAGAAGAGGACCTTGTCGCCCTTGCCCAGCGCCCACGTCAGCACCGCCCGGGCGTTGGACGACGTGCACACAGCCCCGCCCGCCCGCCCGACGAACGCCTTCAGGGCGGCGGAGGAGTTCATGTAGGTGATAGGGACGATGCGGTCGAGGTCGGTTACGTCGGCGAGCGCGTCCCATGCCTCCTCCACCGACTCGAGGTCGGCCATGTCGGCCATCGAACAGCCGGCGTTGAGGTCGGGGAGGATCACCTGCTGGTGGTCGGCGGTGAGGATGTCGGCCGACTCGGCCATAAAGTGAACGCCGCAGAACACCACGTACTCCGCCGAGCGGTTGTCGGCGGCCATGCGGGACAGGCCGAACGAGTCGCCCCGCAGGTCGGCCCAGCGCATGACCTCGTCGCGCTGGTAGTGGTGCCCGAGGATCAGCAGCCGGTCGCCGAGCGTCTCCTTGGCCGCGGCGATGCGGGCGGCGAGCGCGTCTTCGCCGGCGTCGGCGTAGCCCTCGGGGAGGGGGGTCTGGAGGCGGAGCATGTATGAGTCCCTTCGTCGGGAACAGCTCCGATTCACGGCCGGCGGGGACAGCCTGGTCGCCCATCCGCGGGGTTGTCGGCCTCGGAGCTCGATATGTCGCCGGATACCAGGCCGGCGCTGAGTACAAGTGTACGCGCCGCACTGCTATTCCTGTGTCGTGGCGTTCGCCCGACCTTCCGCCGGCAGCATCCCCGACTGCCCTGGCTCCTACCAGTTCAAGGACCGGGACGGGCGCGTCATCTACGTGGGCAAGGCGAAGTCGCTGCGGTCCCGGCTGAGCAACTACTTCCAGTCGAGCCTGCCGCCCCGGACGGCCCAGATGATGGCCGCCGCCGAGTCGGTGGAGTGGATCGAGGTTCGCAACGAGGTCGAGGCGCTGATGCTGGAGTACAGCCTCATCCAGCGCCACAAGCCTCGCTTCAACGTTCGGCTGCGGGACGACAAGAGTTATCCGTTCCTTGCCATCACGCTCGACGACGAGTGGCCGCGGGCCATGGTCATGCGGGGCGCTCGCCGCAAGGGCGTCCGTTACTTCGGCCCCTACGCGCAGGCGTACGCCATCCGTGAGACGCTCGACCTGCTACTGCGCACGTTCCCCATCCGCACCTGCTCCGACAACAAGTTCGGGCGCCACGAACGACAGGGCCGGCCGTGCCTGCTGTTCCACATCGAGAAGTGCGCGGGGCCGTGCGTGCGGGAGATCGAGCGGTCGGACTATGACGGGCTCGTCGAGGAGCTCATCTCGTTCCTGGAGGGCAACACCACCGAGGTCGTGCAGCGGTTGGAGTCGTCGATGCAGTCGGCCGCCGCCGACCTGGAGTTCGAGCGGGCGGCCCGGCTGCGGGACCGGCTGACGTCGGTGCGCAAGGCCATCGAGAAGCAGCAGATGGTGCTGGACAAGGCCGAAGACATCGACGTCATCGGCTTGGTGGAGGACGAGCTGGAAGCGGCCGTGCAGGTGTTCTGGGTGCGGCGGGGGCGGGTGAGCGGGCGCAAGGGGTTCGTGGTCGACAAGGTCGAGGACCTGACCCGGCCGCAGTTGATCGCCCACATTCTCGAACAGCTCTACGCGGGCTCGCCGGCGCTCGGCGTGCCCCGTGAGGTGCTGGTGCCCGATGCCCCCGACGACGCCGAGTTCTACGAGTCCTGGCTGTCGGACCTGCGGGGCTCTCGGGTGACGGTGCGGGTGCCGCAGCGGGGCGACAAGCGGGCGCTGCACGAGACGGTCACCCGCAACGCCGCGGAGGAGTTCACACGCCACCGGCTGCGACGATCGTCCGATCACAACGCCCGGGCACGGGCGCTGAACGCCTTGCAGGACGCGCTGGGGCTGCCCGAAGCGCCGTTGCGGATCGAGTGCTTCGACATGAGCCATATCCAGGGCACCGACTACGTCGGGTCGATGGTCGTCATGGAGGACGGCCTGGCGAAGAAGTCGGAGTACCGGCGGTTCAAGGTGAAGGCGGTCGAGGGCAACGACGACTACGCCGCCATGGAGGAGGTGCTGACCCGGCGGCTGACGGCGCTGCTGGCCGAGCGGGAGAACCCGTTGTCGGAGCGGCCCCGCAAGTTCTCGTACCCGCCGCAGTTGTTGTTGGTGGACGGCGGCAAGGGGCAGTTGAGCGTGGCACTGCGGGTGGTGGAGGACCTGGGGCTGGAGGACGAGATCCCCGTGGCCGCGCTGGCCAAGCAGTTCGAGGAGGTCTACCTGCCGGGCCGGGCCGACCCCGTGCGCATCCCCCGGCAGTCGGAGGCGTTGTACCTGTTGCAGCGGGTGCGGGACGAGGCCCACCGCTTCGCCGTGTCGTATCACCGGCAACTGCGGGGGAAGCGCATGACCCGCTCGGTGCTCGACGACATCCCGGGGTTGGGTCCCACGCGCAAGAAGCGGTTGCTGAAGGAGTTCGGCGGGGTGGGGGCGGTCAAGAAGGCGTCGCTGGAGTCGTTGCAAGCGCTGCCCTGGTTGCCCGACACGGTGGCCGCCGCCGTGTGGTCGAGGATCCACCAACCGGAGTGACCCGGCTTTCTGAAGGCAAATCCGCCCGCTCAGCGGGCATTTTTGCCTCCACTTGACATGAGATGGCATGGCGGATGGACTAATCCGCCATGTGGGGGGCTCGGGTGGTGCTGGCCGCGGCGCTCGTGGTGGGGGCGTGCAACGGGGGAGGCGGTCCGTCGGTCGACAACACCTTGCCGCCGCCCGTGGAGACGACGAGCACGACGGCTGTCGATTACTCGGTGCCCGCGGTCATCGATGCGGCCTATGTCGAGAAGGTCATGGCTGCGTTGGACCGGGTCTACGGCGACGCCATCCGCACACTGGCCGCCGAGCGCCAGATCACCGAGGAGTTCCTGACCCGCCTGGCTGCCATCTACGGCGATGCGCAGTTCGACGTCGCTCAACGCGCGTGGGTGCGAGATGTTGCTGACGGCCTGGATGACCTGCACCGGCTGCCCGGCGACCCGCTGACCGTTGTGCAACGGACCGTCCGCTTGGATGCTGACTGCATAGTTGCCGCCGTTGAGCGCACATTCCGGGCGGTCCGTGAGCCGGTGACCTCGACGCCGCAGAAGTACATCGCTTTGGTTCCGAAGCCCGAAGGCCGGGACATGAGGTCCTTGAACCCAACGCCATGGATCATGTCGTACGACGGTTTCGTTGCCGAGCCAGCCGGAGCGGAACCGGCGAACCCATGCTCGCGGTAGCACTCTCACTTGCAGCGCTGTCGCTAGTGCCGGCCGCGGCAGCGGCCGACCCGCAGGTCGATGGCTTCGATACCGGTTCCGTCGTCGTCACAGACAGCACGCCGGAGCGGCCGGGTGCACACGGGGAGGGCACGCCGGGGCGGCAGGTCTATTCCTACTGGGCGGTCGCCTTCGCCGACGGTGGGTTCTGCCGCGAGCGGCGCTACACCTACGACAAGACCGAGGCCGACGCCTACCAATACGCCTTCAACCGCCAGTACGCCGAGGCCAACGGCCTCTCTCAACTCCCGCAGTGCCCGGCCGACGCCGTGACCACGGCGCCTCCCTCGCCCGCCCAACTGGCCCGCGACTTCTGGGACGTCCGCCACCTCCCGCGCCCCACGCCGGCCGTCACCCCCGACTACGCCATGACCGGGAAGCCCGTCTACCTCCGCATCGGCAACCCCCGCACGACAACGTTCGACGTCGCCAACCCCGTCGGCCCGGCGGTCCACATCACCGCCACTTCCCGGTATCGCATCGACTGGGGCGACGGCACGGCACCGACGACCACGACGTCTCAAGGCGGCCCGTGGCCGCACGGCGACATCACCCACGTCTACGACCACGCCGTCCCGCAGGCGACGATCACCGTCACCCAACTGTGGTCCGCCACGTGGACAGCGGGCCCCGGCACGGGCGGCAGTCTCGACAACCTCCAGACGGCCGGCACGCTGACGCTTCGGGTGGAGCAGCTCCAAGCCGTCCGCAACCGCTGAACCCGATCAACGCAGCACCACGAGCAGAAGGAATGCAGTGCCGGACAACGACGCGCTCGACGACGCCGACGATCTCTGGGAAGCCCACGCCGACTGGTGGCAAGCGGGCTTCACCGAAGGCGCCGACCCCGAGTACGAGGAGCAGATCCTGCCCCTCGCCGCCCACCATCTGGCCGGCGCCGCACGCGTCCTCGACGTCGGCACCGGCGAAGGGCAGCTCGCCCGCCTCGCTCTCCACCAGAGCAACGCGGCGACGGCCGTCGGCGTCGACCCCACCTGGTCGCAGATCCACACGGCGCACCACCGAGCACGAGGGCCCGTCTACGCCCAGGCGGGCGCCGCCGCCCTCCCGTTCCCCGACGAATCGTTCGATGCCGTCGTCGCCTGCCTGGTCTTCGAGCACATCGACGACGTCGACGACGCCATCGCCGAGGTCGCCCGCGTCCTCACGCCGCGAGGCCGCTTCCTCTTCTTCCTCAACCACCCCCTGCTCCAGACGCCGAACAGCGGCTGGATCGACGACCGCATCCTCGACGAGCAGTACTGGCGCATCGGCCCCTACCTGAACGAGGACAAGACGATCGAAGAGGTGGAGAAGGACATCTTCATCCCCTTCATCCACCGCCCGCTGTCGCGCTACCTCAACGCCCTGGCCGACAACGGCCTCACGCTGCGCCGCATGGAGGAGCCCGCCCCGCCGCCCGGCTTCCTGGCCCGGGCGCACGAGTACAAGCAGGCCGCGTCGATCCCGCGCCTGCTGTTCCTGCGGCTCGAAAAGGCGTCCTGACCAGCGGGATTGCGCCGCTTCGTCAGCTTCGTAGGTCCGCGCGTCGGAAGTTTTCGGCGGAATTTTCGCGACACATCGGCGACTCGTTCGTAGACACCCTGTACAGACCGCCGCTCTGCACCAGGAGACGACCCCGTGGCCATGGCTCAAGTGTTGCAACTCGTCGCATTCCGATCGGAGCTCGCCTCCCGTCTGGAGGCCCGAACCGAGGAGATGGTGAATGCCATCTCCTCTGCCCTCTTTGCCGAGCTGGGCTCGTTCGAGCGCCTCGGGCACATAGGCGAGGTGGAGAAGTTCCGGGCGGGCATCCGTCGCACAATCGAGGCGTTCGCCGGCTTCGTGGCCGACGGCACCCCCTTCACCGACGCCGACTTGGCGTCGTTCCACCTCACCGGGGCGGAGCGCGCCAGACAGGGGCACCCGTACCGCGCCGTCGTCGACAGCGTCGACATCACCATGGAGGTGATCTGGCGCTTCGTGCGCGAGTGCGTCGAGGACCCTGCCCTCCCGGCGCTGGCCGCCCAGGCGGTGGCCGACGTGGCGAGGGAGGCACCCGTCTTCGTGGCCGAGATGCGAGAGTCCCTGATCAACGGCTACACGGGCGAGCAGGAGCACGGCGAGCTCGGTCGGGCACAGGCGATCGCCGACATCGTGGGCGTGCTTGTTCACGGCCACTGGCAGGAACGGCGGGACATCCTGCGGCCTGCGCGAACAGTCGGCGCCGAGCTGTACGAGCCGCTCACGATGGTCGCCGTCGTGCCCGTCACCCGGCGGGCGCTCATCGACCTGGATGCCACGGCGCGCGCCGTCGCCGCCGCCCTCCCGCGCGCCGTGGCCGGACGCACGCGCAACACTGCCGTGCCCCATGCCGTCGTGTTCGTGCCCCGTGTCGAGCCGTCAGTCGTGCGGGATGCGCTTGTCGAACTGACCGATGTCGACAACGTGCTGCTGCTCGTCGACGAGCAGACCCACGAGTTCGTCGACATCCCTGCGGCCGTCGCCCGTCTGGAGGAGGACATCCCCTCCGCCTTGTCGGTGGCGCCCGACTCGCTGGTCGTCACCACGGCGGACACCGCGGTGATGCGCCTGCTGCGCCAACTGCCGATCGAGACACGGGTCGATTTCGTCCGCAGCGTCCTCGGGCCCCTCCTCGACCTCCCGGGCAACAAGTCCAGCGACGCCCTGGCCACGCTGGCGGCGTACTTCCGCGGACGGGCGGGCAGTCGCCTCGACGAGACAGCCGCCAACCTCCAGTTGCATCGCAACTCGTTCCGCTACCGGCTCGAGCGCATACAGACGCTGTTGGGCGTGAGCTTCCGCAACGCCGCCGACCGGTTCCGCGTGGAGGTGGCCGTCACGCTCCACGAGCTGGCGCGACGAGAGCTGGTGCTGGCCGAGGACCCGCCCTTCGAGAGCGACGGCCGCGAGAGCAACGAAGACGCCGATGGCGGGTCGGCGCGCGGCGGCGAGGTCGCCTGGTGAGCCGGCCCGTCGCCGGCGGAACGTGCCCGATTCGCGCAAGAGTGACGGCGAAGGCCGCACTCCGCTCGATCCCCACCCCTTCCGAGACCCCCCACGGAGGACCCGCCGGTGTCGTCGCCTGTTGACCACGCGCGCAACGCCCACGACACCCGGGAGCACGACGCGCTCGTCCACCGTGTCGCCTCGACTGTTCGCACCGGATTGCCCGAATTGGTCGAGCGGTTGTGCGAGTCGGTGGAGCAGGCGTTGCCCGAGGAGCTGCGCCACGTCGTCGAGAAGGACGACCTGCACAACACCCTCCGCCGCATCAGCGACCTGTTCGTCCGGGTGGTGGAGGAGCGTCGCTCACTGCGTTCCGAGGAGCTGGTGACCGTCCACGTCATCGGGGCCCAGCGTGCCCGGCAGGGCGTCCCTGTCGATGCGGTCATCGACGGCATGCGCGTGGCTCTGCGCACGGTGTGGGAGGCGGTGCTGAGGGCGGCGAGCGACTTCGAGCCCGCCGTCGCCCTCGACCTCGTCAGCCAACTCTCGCTCGCGCACATGGAATTCATGCACACCGTGCTCGACGCCTTGGAGACGGGCTACGCCACCGAGCGCGAGCAGCGCCTGTCGGGGCAGGTGCGCGCCCAGGCCACGTTCGTCGACCGCCTGCTCGAGGGGCATTGGGACGACGAGACGCGCATCCGGTCGAGGGGTTCGGCCCTCGGCTACGACCTCGGCAAGCTGTGCGGGTTGCTGATGGCCATGCCGACGGGCGGCCGCGACACCGAAGCCGTCCGCAGCGGCGCGGCGAAGCTGGCCGCTCGCGTACCCGGCGCCTTCGAGGGACCGTTGCGCACGTTGCCGTGCCTGCACGTGATCGTCGTGCTCCCGGTGGCCTCTCCCACGGCGTGGACGGACGCCCTCGAGACCGTGGCCGAGGTGGCGCGCCACGAGCGGCTCCTGGTCGTCCCCGTGGACCCGACACCGTTGGTGTCGTCGCTCGCGCATCTCTACCGGCGCGCCCAGCGCTACCTCCGCCTGGCGCACTCGGCCGGTTCGGGGCCGGGGATCGTGACGGTCCGCGACCTGCGGCTCTACGCGGTGCTGGCCCGCATCCCGCTCAACGACCGCGTCGACTTCGTCCGCGACCTGCTCGGCCCCGTGCTCGACCTGCCGGAGCACAAGGCCACCGAACTGCTCGACACGCTCGACGCGGTGTACCGACGACGGGGGCGGATCGTCGAGGCGGCGGCCGACCTCCACCTGCACCACAACTCGGTGCGCTACCGGCTCAACCGCATCGAGCACCTGACCGGCTTGTCCCTCGACGTCCCCGCCGAGCGGCTCCATCTGGAGCTCGCCATGCGGCTTCGTTGGGTGGCCAAGGCCGAATTGGCGTGGTTCGACGACACGCCGAGCGAACGTCTGCGGGCGCGGCCTGCGTAGCCGGGTGGTACCTCGGGTACCGTAGGTTCCGAGTCGAAGTGGGGGGACTCGTGAGCTTGCTCGCCAGACCTGGCAGCGATGACGACTGGGGCGAAGTCGTCGATCTGCACGAGCCGACCCTTCGGCGCGTCATCATGCGGCGAACCGCCGACCGCACCCTCGTCGAGGACGCGCTCCAGGAGACGTACGTCCGGGCCTGGCGCGCTCGGGTATCGGGCTCGCAGCGCGGCCTCCCCGACGCCCGCTGGATGCGCACACTCGCCTCGCGCGCGTCGATCGACGTCTTCCGCCGCCAGCCGCGTATGGACCACCTCGATCCCGCGGCGCTGGTGGGCGAGTGGCTCACAGCCGACCGAGCCGCCCCGCCGGGCTCCGACGAGCACGTCGATGCGCTGGTGTCGCGGCAGGCCGTGCGGTGGGCCTTCCGGCGGCTGACCCCCAGGCAGCGCCGGCTGCTGGTGCTGCGGGGCGTGCGCAATCTGACGTACCGCGAGATTGCCGAACGGGAGGGCATCGGCGAGGGGGCCGTGGCGTCGGCGTTGAACCGCGCCCGTGAGCGGTTGCGCATCCACCTCGCCGAGTACGCCGAGGGCGCGAGGAGCAAGCCTGCCCTCGTCGCGCTCGCCTACGAGGCCTTCGTCCGAGCGCGGGCGCGCATGGCTCGGGTGCAGTCGGTCCTCGGGGCCCACGTCGGCGAAGTCGTCGGGACGACGGCCGCGCTCGGCCTCGCGGTGGCGATGACAGCGGCTGTCCCGGAAGCGCCGATCGAGCTTTCGGCCGCGTCGTCGTTGTCGGACTCCGGCGCGGGCGTGGCTGTGAACATCCTGCGGGACGTGGCGGTCGCCGAGGACGGCGCCGGCGACACCGGTCGGGGCACGGCCGCGCCGCCTCGTCCCACCGCGACCGCAAGCGAGGCGGCGCCGCCCGACGTGTCGTCGAGGGCGCCGTTGGCCGATGTCGACCGGCAGGTGGCGGTCACGCCCGAGGAGGTCGTCGTCCGCTACCGCATCGACTTGGCGCCCTACACGCCCGGTGCCCAGCGCAACGAGGCCACGGTCACCGTCTACTGCATGCGGAGCAAGGTGCTGCGCCCGGCATGCCCGACCATGACAGCACTACCGGGGAATCAGGGGAACGGCAGCCAGTAGCCCACCTCGTACCCGTTCGGCGTGCCGTCGGGCACCGGCGGCGGCATCTGGCCGTCGTGGTCGTTGTAGCCCTCGCTGAAGATCGCCCACGAGGTGGCGTAGATGCAGTCGTGCTCCGAGAGCACTGTGATGTTGGAGTCGTTCCAGCGCCGGACTTCGAGCTGCGCCCGCAGGCACTCGGCTTCCGCGGGTGGCGATGCGGTCGCCCACAGCACGCTGCCGACGATGGGTAGCACGATGGCGCGCGCCGTCCGATTGAGCTTTTTCATGTCGACCCCTCTTGAAATCGGGATCGCGCGACCGCGGCGGCGCGTCCCCCAGCACGACGGATTTATTCTGCCCGAACCGGAAGGAACGCGGGTCGGCCGGCGATACAGAGCATGAAGGGCATCGGTCCGCGTGACAGGGAGGCAGGGTGGACCCGAACAGCCGGCTTCGGGC
>JAHWLA010000086.1 GCA_019347595.1 Actinomycetota bacterium | reverse complement strand
GGTACGCCAGCGACGAGTACCCCGTCCCGAAGTCGTCGATGGCGAGGTAGACGCCGACGTCCTTCAGTGTGACGAGCATCCGGCGCGCCGCCTCGGCGTCGTCCATCAGCACGCTCTCGGTGATCTCCAGCGACAGCGCTCGCGCGGGCAGGTCGTGGTCGCGCAGCACGCCGGCCACCCGGTCCACCAACCCCGGCGCGGTCAACTGCCGGGCCGACAGGTTGACGGCAACCGTCATGGCCCCGCCGTCCGCCGCCGCCCACTGGAGGCGCGCCGCCAGCGCCGCCGCCTGCTCCAGGACCCACTCCCCCAGCGGGACGATCAACCCCGTCTCCTCGGCCACGGGGATGAACTCGTCGGGCCCGATCAGGCCCCGCTCGGGGTGCTCCCAGCGCACCAGGGCCTCGACGGCCGCGATGTTGCCCGTCGTCAACGACACACCCGGCTGGTACTCGAGGCGCAGTTCGTGGCGGGCGATCGCCTGGCGCAAGGCCTGCTCGGTCTCCAGACGGCGCACGGCGCGATCGCGGATCACGTCGTCGAACACCTCGTAGCGGCCCTTGCCGCGCTCCTTGGCGCGGTACATGGCCGCGTCGGCATCGCGCACAAGGGCCTCGGCGCCTTCGTGCTTGCCGGCTTGCGCCAGGGCGATCCCCACGCTCGCTCCTGCGATCACCTCGCGGCCGCCGATGGAGAACGGCCGCGTCAGTACGTCGCCGATGCGGTCGGCGACATCGACGGCGTCGCGGACGGCACCGACGTCGTCGCACAGGACGACGAACTCGTCGCCGCCGAAGCGGGCGACCGTGTCGCCGGGGCGCACGATGCCCGAGAGGCGATGCGCCACCTCCACCAGCAGCCGGTCGCCCGCCACGTGGCCCAGCCCGTCGTTGACGACCTTGAAGCGGTCGAGATCGAGGAACAGCACGGCGACCGTGCGATGCGTGCGCTCGGCACGCGCCAGCGCCTGCTTCAGGCGGTCGAGGAACAGCGTGCGGTTGGGCAGCCCGGTCAGCGCGTCGTGTACCGACTGCATCCGGATCTCCTCTTCCACCTGCCGGCGTTCGGCCGCTGCGGCGAGGACGTTGGCGACGGCCTCGACGAAATGGATGTCGTCGGGCGAGAAAACCCGGTGCGCCGTGGCGTGCACGCCGAGGACGCCGAACGTCCGCTCGGCTCCCTGCACGGCGACGAACAGCGCACTCACCACGCCGTGCCGACGCAGCACCTCCGTGCTCGTGAACCGGACGTCGCGACTGAGGTGCTCGGCGACCACAGGAACACCGGTCTCGAGCGCATAGCCGGCATGGGTATCGGTGTCAGCCGGCTGGCGCACCGAACCGACCGCTCCGTCCTCCCAACCCACGCCCGCCCGCATGAGGAGCTGCGAGCCGTCGGGGACGAGCTCCAACAGGTCGCACAACTCCACGTCGAGCGCGTCGGCCACCATCGACACCGCGTCGTGCATGATGGCGCCCACGTCGACGCCCATCAGCGCCCGGTGACCGAGTCCGGCGACGAGCTGCTGTTGCCGTGCCCGCCGGCGCAGTTCGTGCTCGGCCAGCACGCGCTCCGACACGTCGCGCATGTTGAGCACGAGTCCGCGCAGGGTCGGGTCGTCGAGCAGATTGGTGACGACGACCTCGATGTGCCGCCACCCATCGGCGGCCGTACCGACCCGCACGGTCATCGTCGTCCTCGACACCTCGCCGGCCAGGAGCCGCTTGGCGTCGGCGCGCACGGCGCCGATGTCGTCGGAGTGCACGACGTCGAGGACGTTGGTAGCCACCTCCGTACCGAGCGCCCACCCCAGGAGCCGCTTGACCGCCGGCGAGGCGTACTCCACGGTGCCGTCGCCTCCCACCACGGCGAGCATCTCCGCCGAGTCGCGGACGAGGGCGCGCCAACGCCGCTCCACGATGCTGGCGCCGGTGAGGTCGGAGACCACGACCACCGCGCCCTCGTCGGTCGGCTCCGCCCACACGTCGTAGAGCCGGCCGTCCGCCTCGACGAGCCCGCCCGCAGCCTCTCCGCCCAGCGCCTTGCGCGCCTCTTCGGCGCCGACGGCGAGGTCGTCCACCGTCCGTGATGTCGCCTCGACGTGGCGACCGCGCAGCAGGACGACGGCGCCGTCGGCGTCGAGCACGCAGACGAACTGCGGGGCGTCCCCCAGCACACGGCTGAGGACGCCGTCCGACGCCGACGGGAGTGCCACTGCCTACGAGGCGACCGGCGCCATCGCCGTCAGCATCTCGCCCATCTCGGACGCAGGCTGCGGGTGGGCGAAGTAGTAGCCCTGCACGGCGTTGCACCCCAACCGGCGGAGCTCCGCCAACTGGGCGCCGGTCTCGACGCCTTCGGCCACCACTTGTAGGTCGAGCGCGTGCGCCAGCCGCACCACGGCGGTGACGATCGCCTCGTCCTCGGCGTCGGCGCCCAGGCCGTCGACAAACGACCGGTCGATCTTGAGCACGTCGACGGGGAACCGCTTGAGGTAGCTCAACGACGAGTACCCGGTGCCGAAGTCGTCGATCGACAAGTGCACACCCAGGCCCCGCAGCGCCTGCAACGTCTCGATGGTCGCCTCGGCCTCGTCCATGAGCACGCTCTCGGTGATCTCCAGCCACAGACGCGACGGGGGCAGCCCCGCGTCGCGCAGGGCAGCGGCGACCGAGGGGACCAAATCCGGGGCGGCGAACTGACGGGCCGACAGGTTCACGCTCACCTGGAGGTCGGCGCAGTCGGGGTACTCCGAACGCCACGCCGCCAACTGCCGGCACGCCTCCTCCAGCGCCCACCGGCCCAGCGGCACGATGAGCCCGTTCTCCTCGGCGATGGGGATGAACTCGTCGGGCATGACCAGGCCCCGATCCGGGTCCGGCCACCGCAGCAGCGCCTCGACCGAGATGATGCGGCCCGTGCGGAGCGACACGGTGGGCTGATAGTGCAGCACGAATTCGTGGTGGGCGAGCGCCCGGCGCAGCGCGTGCTCGATCTCCAGCCGTTCGAGCATGCGGGTGCGCATGGCCTCGTCGAACAGTTCGAGGCGGGCGCGCCCGCGCTCCTTGGCGCGGTACATGGCGACGTCGGCGTCGCGCAGGAGATCCTCGGCCCGGGTGTCGGGCGCCGCCAACGCGATGCCGATGCTGGCGGTGATGATGGCGTCGCGGCCGTAGAGGGGGATCGGCGCGGCGACCGCCTGCGCCACCCGATCGGCCAGGAGGAGGACATCGCTTTCGTTCGCGACGTCCTCGCACACGACGACGAACTCGTCGCCCGCCAACCGGGCGACGGTGTCGCCGGGACGGACAGCGGCGAGGAGGCGTTGTGCGATCTGCATCAACACCTCGTCGCCGACCGAGTGACCGAGCGAGTCGTTGACGACCTTGAAGCGGTCGAGGTCGACGAACAGCACGGCGAGCGCGCCCGGTCGCCGCCGGGCGCGGGCCAAGGCGTGCGTGAGCCGGTCGATGACGAGGGTGCGGTTGGGCAGGCCCGTGAGGGCGTCGTGGGTCGCCTGATGCACCGCCTCCCCGAAGGCGCGGCGCATGGCTTCCACCGCGCCGGCGTCGTTGAGGGCGAGGCTGGCGTGCTCGGCGAAGGCGAGAAGGAGCTCTCGTTCGGCTGCGCTGTAGTGGCGGTCCGACAGGTTGCTCCCGACCACGAGGCTCCCCACCACGGTGCCGTTGCGATGCACGGGTGCCGCCATCGCCGACTTCAGCCCGTCGTCGACCAGTGGCGAGAGCGCGCCGGGGAGGTTGGCGTAGTCGTGGGAGATCGTGACCCTTCCCTCGGCGATGGCCACGCCCGCGATGCCCTCGGCGACCGGGGTGCGTCGCAACCGCACCGCGGCGTTGTCCGACATCCCGACGCTGGAGACGAGGATCGTCCAGGCCGGGTCGTCCTCGTCGATCAGGCGCAGGCCGACCACCTCGTCGCCCAACAGCTCGGCCGCGCCCTCGGTGATGGCGTCGAGGACGCCCTCGATCGGGGCACGGTGCGAAATCGACCGCTGGATCTTGAACAGGCGCTCGAGCAGGTTCTGGCGCTCCTGGAGGCTGGCCAGCAGGCGGGCATTCTCCTCCGCCTGTGTCTCGCTCTCCTGGCGCAGCGCCCGCTCACGGTCGACGACCCGGAGCGTCTCCACCGTGAGCCCGAGGACGCGCACCATGCCGCGCAGCAAGCTGGCCTCTTCGCGCTCGAAGGCGTCGCCGGAACGGGCCAGCACCAGTGTCCCGAGCACCCCGCCTTCCATGGGGATGACCAGCACCGAACAGGGCCCTACGCCAGGGACGTCGAGCTGACGGCGACGGCCCGCTACGACCTCGTGCAGCTCGGCAACGGGGACGCGATCGTGGGGAAAGCCGACCGCAGCCACCGGTTCCCCGTCGCGCAGCAGGGCAGCCACCTCGGCCTCGACGGCCTCGGCCGCCCGCTCGACGGCGCCCGCGATGGCAGCGGCCTCGTTCGGCAGCGCCGACACGGCGGCCAGGAACTCGGCGAGCTGCTGGGCGGACCAGTTCCCGGACGGTGCCATTGCTACCCGAGGGCGAGCACGACCAGCGTCTGGTTGTGGAACCCGCTCATGCCGTGGGTACGGGCGATCTCGCCGTAGGTGTAGAAGCCGGCGACCGGCGCGCCCTTGGCGTGCTCGGCGATGCGATCGACTTCGTTGCGGATTCCGTGCTCGCCGAGGACGCCTCGTCGAGCGATGCAGTCGAAGGCCAGCACGCCCAACGGCTCGCAGCCGCCCAGCGCACCGAGGGCGTCGGCGCAGGCGGCGTCCGTCGCCTCCAGTACGGAGTCGCCGTCGCCTTCCATGAACCACGCCAGCCCGCCCTGGGGCACCTCGGCGATGCAGACCAGCGAGCGCTCCGCGAAGTCGGCCTCGGCCACGAAGCGCACCTCTTCGCCGCTGCGGCGACTGAGACCGAGCGGGTGGGTGAGCGCGAAGCGGGTGAAGACGGCGGGATCGTCGTAGGCGGCGCGCGGAGCATCGAGCTTGCGGAGGTAGACGTCGAGGGCGGGCTCGTCGTCGAGGGTGTAGACCCGGCTGCTGTCGCTGGCGGTGACCAGCATCGGTTCGCCGATCCGGCGCCACCCGTGGCGCACGCCGATGCCGACGGGGGCGTCCGACGCCACGGCGGCGGCGACCACGGCGTTGCGCAGCACGCGGTCGTCGTGGAGCTGGAACGTCGCCTTCATCTTGAGGTCGTCACCGGCGCAGCCGCCGACCAGCGGCACCTCGGCGCCGACCACGCTGTACGCCCCCCGCACGATCTCCTGCTGGTCGCCCGCCAGTCCGTCGGTGAGGAGCAGAAGCACCCGGTGGGGCCGTTCTTCGACGCGGTCGATGCAGAACGCGGCCCGGGCACTCGCCTCACGGAGGTGGCGCGACGCGTCCCCGGCAGCGCCCGTGGCTGCCGAGAACCCGTCGCCCCCGAGCGCGGTGACGACGACGCTGGCGTCGCCGGGCCCGGACCCCGAGATCTCTCCGGCGGTGGAGCACCCCACCAGCGGGGCGTTCCCCGACGTGTCGTTGATGCCCCGCAGGAGGGCGGGGAGGTCGTAGGCGTCGGAGCAGAAGACGATCAGCAGCTTGGGATCGTCGCCCGCCAGCGCCCGTCGGGCCGCTTCTGCGCCCGCCGTGTAGGCGTCGCCGTCGGCCGACCGGCCGACTCCCAACCAGCGGTTGGCGGCGTAGGCGCTCGCAGCCGTACTGGGGGACGGAGACAGTGTCATCGCGCCTCTTATCGACCGAGACGGGCGCCACCCGAGGATTTCGGCGGTATTTCGCCACGCACGGTGGCCGCTTTGCCCCGACTGCCCCCGACTGCCCCGTTCTGGTCCCCCGATCGCGCGTTAGAGCGCGCCATCGGGGGACCAGAACGGGGGTGGGGTGGTTGTGGCGCGGGGCGGCGATCCCCTACCCTGGTCGGACCTGCAGCAGGGCCAGCGCCGTCCCGGGCACGCAGAACGATTTACCACCAGCCCGAAAAGGATGACCGCCGTGCACCAGGACCTCCCCGAGGCCCAGGGTCTCTACGATCCCGCGTTCGAACACGATGCCTGTGGCGTCTCGTTCGTCGTCGACATGAAGGGCCGCCGCAGCCACGAGCTCGTGCAGCTCGGCATCACCGCCCTGTGCAACCTCCAGCACCGGGGGGCGTCGGGCAGCGAGGTCAACACCGGCGACGGGGCGGGCCTCCTCATCCAGGTCCCCGACACCTTCCTGCGCGCCGTGGTCGACTTCGACCTCCCGCCGCTGGGCAGCTACGCCGTGGGCTGCGCCTTCCTGCCCGGCGACCCGCACGCCGCGGCGGCCGCCGTCAAGGCCATCGACAAGATCGTCGACTCCGAGGGGCTCGCCACGCTGGGCTGGCGCGACGTGCCCTTCGACGACTCGATGATCGGCGAGTCGGCCAAGGCGGTCGAGCCCACCTTCCGCCAGCTCTTCGTGGCGGGCGTCAACGGCACGGCGGGGTGCAGCGGCATGGATCTCGAGCGCCGCGCCTTCATCCTGCGCAAGCGCATCGAGCACGAGGTCGAGGGCGTCTACTTCCCGAGCCTGTCGGCCCGCACGCTCGTCTACAAGGGCATGCTGACCACCCCGCAGTTGCCCGAGTTCTTCCCCGACCTGCGTGACGAGCGCATGGAGAGCGCGCTGGCGCTGGTGCACAGCCGCTTCTCCACCAACACCTTCCCGTCGTGGCCGCTGGCCCACCCGTACCGCTACATCGCCCACAACGGCGAGATCAACACCGTGCAGGGCAACCGCAACTGGATGCGGGCCCGTGAAGCGCTGATCGAGTCGGATCTTCTGCCCGGCGACCTGGAGCGCATCTTCCCGATCTGCACGCCCGGTGCGTCCGACAGCGCCAGCTTCGACGAGGCGCTCGAACTGCTTCACCTCGGCGGTCGCCCGCTCCCCCACGCCGTGCTGATGATGATCCCCGAGGCGTGGGAGAACCACGAGTCGATGTCGCCCGAGAAGCGGGCGTTCTACCAGTACCACGCCTCGCTGATGGAGCCGTGGGACGGCCCCGCCTCGGTGGCGTTCACCGACGGCACCGTCATCGGCGCCGTGCTCGACCGCAACGGCTTGCGCCCCTCGCGCTACTGGGTCACCAGCGACGACCTGGTCATCATGGCCAGCGAGGTGGGCGTGCTCGACGTGCCGCCGTCGAAGGTGGTGCGCAAGGGCCGCCTCCAGCCGGGCCGCATGTTCCTCGTCGACACCGCCGAGGGCCGCATCATCGAGGACGAGGAGATCAAGGCCGCCCTCGCCGCCGAGCACCCGTACCAGGACTGGCTCCATGGGGGCCTCGTCCATCTCGACGACCTGCCTCCGCGCACGATGCTGCTGCCGCAGCACGCCTCGGTGGTGAAGCACCAGCGCACGTTCGGCTACACCACCGAAGAGCTCAGGATTCTCATCGCTCCCATGGCGAAGAACGGCATGGAACCGATCGGCTCGATGGGCACGGACACGCCCATCGCCGTGCTGAGCGACCGGTCGCGCCTGCTGTTCGACTACTTCACGCAGCTCTTCGCCCAGGTCACCAACCCGCCGCTCGACGCCATCCGCGAGGAGCTCGTCACGTCGCTCCAACAGCGGATCGGGCCGGAGAAGAACGTGCTGGAGCCGACGGCGGCCTCGTGCCGCCAGGTGGTGCTCCCGTTCCCGATCATCTCCAACGAGGATCTGGCCAAGCTGCTCTACATCAACGAGAACGGCGACATGCCGGGCTTCCAGGCCTTCGCCATCGACGGCCTCTACCCGGTCGCCGGCGGCGGGGCGGCCATGCGCGAAGCGCTGGAAGGCATCCGCGGGCAGGTGAGCCAGGCGATCGCCGACGGGGCCAAGATCGTCGTGCTCTCCGACCGCCACTCCAACGAGGAGCTGGCGCCGATCCCCTCGCTGCTGCTGACCGCCGCCGTGCACCACCACCTCATCCGCGAGAAGACCCGCACCAAGGTGGGCCTGGTGGTGGAGGCGGGCGACGCCCGCGAGGTCCATCACATGGCGCTGTTGATCGGCTATGGCGCCGCGGCCGTCAACCCCTACCTGGCCTTCGAGACCATCGAGGACATGATTGCCTCGGGCGCCCTGCCCGGGCTCACCCCCCGCAAGGCGGTCCGCAACTACATCAAGGCGTGCGGCAAGGGCGTGCTCAAGGTCATGTCGAAGATGGGCATCTCGACGGTGGCGTCGTACTGCGGCGCCCAGGTGTTCGAGGCCATCGGGCTGTCACAGGAGCTGGTCGACGAGTACTTCACCGGGACCGTCTCGCGCCTCGGCGGCGTCGGCCTCGACGTGCTGGCCGAGGAGGTGGCCCGCCGCCATGCCGTCGCCTATCCACAACGGCCCACCGAGCTGGCCCACCGCGACCTCGAGGCCGGTGGCGAGTACCAGTGGCGACGCGAGGGCGAGTACCACCTGTTCAACCCGGAGACGGTGTTCCGCCTCCAGCACGCCACGCGTGCGAAGCGGTACGACGTCTACAAGGAGTACACGCAGATGGTCGACCAGCAGTCGGCCAAGCTGGCGACCCTGCGCGGCCTGTTCAAGCTGAAGACGGGCGAGCGCCCGCCGGTGCCCATCGAGGAAGTCGAGCCGATCTCCGAGATCGTCAAGCGCTTCGCCACCGGCGCCATGTCGTACGGCTCCATCTCGAAGGAGGCGCACGAGACGCTCGCCGTCGCCATGAACCGGCTGGGCGGCAAGTCGAACACCGGCGAGGGCGGCGAGGACGCCGACCGCTTCGTCGCCGACCCCAACGGCGACCTGCGCCGCAGCGCCATCAAGCAGGTGGCGTCGGGACGCTTCGGCGTCACCAGCGAGTACCTCGTCAACGCCGACGACCTCCAGATCAAGATGGCCCAGGGCGCCAAGCCCGGCGAGGGCGGCCAGCTCCCCGGCCACAAGGTGTACCCGTGGATCGCCCGCACCCGGCACTCGACCCCGGGGGTCGGGCTCATCTCGCCGCCGCCCCATCACGACATCTACTCCATCGAGGACCTCGCCCAGCTCATCCACGACCTCAAGAACTCGAACCCCGAGGCCCGGGTGCACGTGAAGCTGGTGGCCGAGGTCGGGGTGGGGACGGTGGCTGCGGGCGTCAGCAAGGCGCACGCCGACGTGGTGCTCATCTCGGGCCACGACGGAGGCACCGGCGCCTCGCCGCTCACGTCACTGAAGCACGCGGGGGCGCCGTGGGAGCTCGGCCTGGCCGAGACCCAGCAGACGCTGTTGCTCAACGGGCTGCGCGACCGCATCGTCGTGCAGGTCGACGGCCAGCTCAAGACGGGCCGCGACGTCGTCATCGCCGCCCTGCTGGGCGCCGAGGAGTTCGGCTTCGCCACCGCTCCTCTCGTCGTCAGCGGCTGCATCATGATGCGCGTCTGCCACCTCGACACCTGCCCGGTGGGCGTGGCCACCCAGAACCCCGAGCTGCGCAAGCGGTTCACGGGCAAGCCCGAGTTCGTCGTCACGTTCTTCGAGTACATCGCCGAGGAGGTGCGCGAGCTGCTCGCCGAGCTGGGCTTCCGCTCGCTGGAGGAGGCCATCGGCCACGCCGACCTCCTCGACACCCGTGAAGCCGTCGACCACTGGAAGGCGTCGGGGCTCGACCTGTCGCCCATCCTCCACGTGCCGGACGTGGAGGGGCCTCGGCACCAGGTGACGACCCAGGACCACGGCCTCGACCGGGCGCTCGACCGCACATTGATCGAGCTGGCCGCGCCCGCCCTCGACGATGCCCGGCCCGTGGCCCACGAGCTGGAGATCCGCAACGTCAATCGCACCGTCGGGACCATGCTCGGCTACGAGTTGACCAAGCGCTACGGCGGCGACGGCCTGCCCGACGACACCATCCGCTTCCACTTCCGCGGCTCGGCGGGCCAGAGCTTCGGCGCCTTCGTGCCTCGCGGTATCACCCTGCGGCTGGAGGGCGACGCCAACGACTACCTCGGCAAGGGGCTCTCGGGCGGCCGCCTGATCGTGCACCCGCCAGCCGACGCCCCGCTGGTGGCCGAGCAGAACGTCATCGCCGGCAACGTCATCCTCTACGGGGCGACCGGCGGCGAGGTGTTCATCCGCGGCCTGGTGGGCGAGCGCTTCTGCGTCCGCAACTCGGGCGCCACGGCGGTCGTCGAGGGCATCGGCGACCACGGGTGCGAGTACATGACCGGCGGGCGGGTGGTCGTGCTGGGGCC
>JAHWLA010000085.1 GCA_019347595.1 Actinomycetota bacterium | reverse complement strand
GCGCCTGGCCATGACCCGCGACGCCCCAGGCGAGCGGCGCAGCTACGCCACACGGCTGGCCGACGCCGCCGTCGACATCTGCCGGTTCTTCGTGGACCACCAGCACGGCAACCTGGGCGGCGGTCACCGGCCGCACGTCAACGTGGTGGTCGACTACGACGACCTGATGGCGGGCCGCGGGGGCGAGTCGATCGACGGCACCCTCCTCGACGGCGCGGCCATCGCCACCTTGTTCTGCGACGCCAACGTCCACCGGGTGGTGACCAAGGGGCGCTCGGCCGTCCTCGACTACGGGCGGGCCACCCGCGTGGTGTCGCGCGACCTGTGGAACGCGCTGGTGCTGCGCGACCGCCACTGCCGGGTGGAGGGCTGCGACCGGCCCTCGCGGTTCTGCGAGGCGCACCACGTGGTGCCGGTGGCCGAGGGCGGGCCGACCCGAGCTCGGGAACCTGGTGCTCGAGTGCAGCCGGCACCACCACATGGGCCACGTGCCCGGCCACTACGAGAAGCTGCTGCCCGACGGCGCCTTGGTCACCACCGGTCCCGACGGCACCACGCGCACCACCCGACCACCGGGCTTCGCAGGCCTGTCCGTCAGCCGAAACGACCGGTGATGTAGCGCTCGGTCCGCTCGTCCGCGGGCTTGGAGAACACGTCCGCGGTGCGGCCGAACTCCACCAGCACGCCCGTGCGCCGGTCGCCATGGTCCGCCACCTCGGTGGTGAAGAACGCCGTCCGGTCGCTGACGCGGGCGGCCTGCTGCATGTTGTGGGTCACCACGACGATGGCGTAGCGCTCCTTGATGTCGTGCATGAGGTCCTCGATGTACGCGGTGGCGACGGGATCGAGGGCCGAGCACGGCTCGTCCATCAGGAGCACCTCCGGCTCGATGGCGATAGCGCGGGCGATGCACAGCCGCTGCTGCTGGCCCCCCGACAGGCTCAGCGCCGAGGCCCTGAGCCGGTGCTTCACCTCGTCCCACAGGGCCGCCCCGCGCAACGAGCGCTCCACCAACTCGTCCAGCTCTGCCTTCGACCGTCGTCCGTTGACGCGGGCGCCGAAGGCGACGTTCTCGTAGATCGACTTGGGGAACGGGTTCGGCTTCTGGAACACCATCCCGATACGCCGCCGCACCTCCCCCGCGTCGGCGTCGGGCCCGTAGACATCGATGCCGTGATAGGTAAGCCGGCCTTCGACGCGGGCCGACTCCACCAGGTCGTTCATCCGGTTGAAGCAGCGCAGCACGGTCGACTTGCCGCATCCGGACGGGCCGATGAGCGCGGTGATCTCGCGGCGGCGGATGGCGAGGTCGACGTCACGGACGGCCCGGAAGGCGCCGTAGGAGACGCTCAACCCGACCGCCTCCATGACCACGGGGTGGCTCGTCGGCGGCGTGCTCGCCGGACGGTGGAGCTGCATGAGGTCGTTCACGGCGATCACCATTTTCGTTGGTACCGGTTGCGGATGGCGATGGCGGCCCCGTTGAGAAGGAGCAGCATCGCCAGGAGGACGACGATGGTGGCGGCGGCGATCACATGGAACTCCTGCCGCGCGTCGGTGGCGTACTGGAACACCTGGATCGGCAGCACCGTGTACGGCGACTCGAGCGCCGCCGGGCCCGCGGGAGGATTGAACGAGATGAACGCCAGACCGCCCAACAGCAACAACGGCGCCGACTCGCCGAGCGCTCGAGACACCGCCAGGATGCTCCCGGTGGAGATGCCCGGCGCCGCGCCGGGCAGGACCTGCCGCCACACGGTCTGCCAGGTGGTGGCGCCGAGCGCGACCGCGCCCTGTCGCAGCGACGGCGGCACCGCCCGCAGCGCCTCCCGCGACGAGATGATCACGGTGGGGAGCACGACGAGCGTGAGCGTCAGCGACGCGGTGCGGATCGTCGGCCCCCAGCCCAGCGGGCCGCGGGCGATGAAAGCGAGCCCGAGGATGCCGTAGACGATCGAAGGAACGGCGGCGAGGTTCTGGATGTTCAGCTCGATGAGGCGCGTGTACCAGCGGTCTCGGCGGGCGTACTCCTCCAGGTACACCGCAGTGCCGACGCCGAGCGGGAGCGACATCACCGCGGTAAGCCCGACCACCCACAACGAGCCGTAGATCGCCGACTGGATACCGGCCCGGGCGGGACGGGCCGAGGGGAAGTTGCGATAGAGGTCCATGCCGATCTTCGGGCGACCCTGGTTGACCGTGTCGACCAGGAGGACGAGCAGGGTCCCGAGCGCGACGCCGACGGCGGCGTAGAGCAGGCCGCGGAAGGCGGCGTCGCGGATGCGCCGACCGATGCCGACCGTGCCGACGAGCGAGACGGGCGCCGTCACTCGTAGGCCTGCCGGAAGCGGCGCACGACGCGCGCGGACGCGATGTTGAGCACGAACGTGACTGCGAACAGGAGCGCCCCCACGGCGAAGATCGTCTTGTACTGGATCGTCTGCGTGGCGATGTCGCCCAAGGCGGTCGAGCCGATGTACGCCGTCATCGTCTGCATGTCCTCGCCGGGGTTGGCGGAGAGGTTGGGCCGGTTGCCCGCGGCGAGCAGGGCGATCATGGTCTCGCCGATGGCGCGGGACACAGCGAGCACGGTGGCGGCCACGATGCCCGACAAGGCAGCCGGGAAGACGACCTTGGTCGACACCTCCCGGCGGGTCGCCCCCAGCGCCACACCCGCCTGCCGGAGCGACTCGGGAACGGCCGACATGGCGTCCTCGGACAGCGAGGTCATGATCGGCACGATCATCACGCCCATCACCAGCCCGGCCCCGAGCGCCGAGAACGTGCTGACGTCGCCGATGGGCCAGAACCTGTCGACCAGCTTCGGGTTGACGAACGTGAGGGCGAAGAACCCGAAGACCACCGTGGGGATGCCCGCCAGCAGCTCGAGCACGGGCTTGAGCACGCGACGCACGCGCGGCCTCGCGTACTCGCTCAGGTAGAAGGCGACGCCCAACCCGCAGGGGACGGCGACGAGGACGGCGATCCCGGTCACGACGAGCGTGCCGCCGACGATGGGCCACACGCCGAACGACGCGGGCTGGAAGTTCGGCGCCCAGTCCGTTCCTCCGAAGAAGGCCCCGACCGACACCTCGCGGAAGAACTCGACCGTCGGCTGGAGCAGCGAGAAGACGATCAGCACGGTCGTCAGGACCGACACCGACGCGGTGCCGAGCAGCCCCGCCTTGACGACCTGCTCGACCCGTTGCCGGCGCCGGACGGCGCCCGTGGGACGGAGCGTCACCACAGGCGTCGTCGCCGCCGGTGCCATCGAAGCCGCAGTCACCCGGTCAGATCCCGGCTGCCTCGGCGGCGTCGAGCGCCTTCTGCTTCTGCTCGGCCGTGAGGGCGACGAACAGCGCCTCCTTGGTGATGGCGTCGACGTTGTCGAAGTAGTACTCCACGAACGCCTTTACCTCGGGCCGGGCGGCCGCCTTGGTGGACACGTACACGAACAGCGGGCGACCGAGCGGCGCGTACGCCCCGCTCTGCACCGTCTCGGCGTTCGGGGTGACGCACCCGTTGCCGCCGTCGATCTGCACGGCGGTGACCTTGCTCTTGTTCTCCAGCGCGTACGACAGGCCGAGGAACCCGATGGCGCCCTCGTCGCCGGCGACGCCGGTGATGGTCACGTTGTCGTCCTCGGACGGGTTGTAGTCCTTGGTGACGACGCCGCCCTTGCCGTTGACCGCCTCCGTGAAGTAGTCGAAGGTGCCCGAATCGGTGCCCGCCCCGAAGCGCTTGACGGGCTTGTCCGGGAAGGCAGGATCGACGTCCTTCCAGTTGCCCACCGGTGCATCCGGGCGCCACATCTTCTCGAGGTGGCCCATGGTGAGGCACCTGGCCCACGTGTTCTCGGGATTGACGATCACCGACAGGGCGTCGTTGGCCACCTGGAGCTCGGCATACTCGATGCCGTTGGCGGCGCACGCCTCCTTCTCCCCCGGCTTGTCCGGGGTGCCGCCCTTGATGGGACGCGACGCGTTGGAGATGTCGGTCTCGCCCCGGCAGAACTTCTCGAAGCCGCCGCCCGTGCCCGACACGCCGACCGTCACGGTGACACCGTTGCCGGTCGCCGACTGGAAGTCTTCGGCCGCCACCTTCATGACGGGCGCCACGGTGGACGAGCCGTCCATCCGGATGGCGCCCTCGAGCGACGTGAGTGCCGCCGATTCGCCGGTCGGTGCCGCCGCCGTGCCGCTCGCCTCGTCGTCGCTGCCGCACGCGGCGGTGACGAGCAGAAGCGAGACGGCCATGGCGGGCAGTGCCCTGGACCGGCCGTGCTTGGTGTATCGCAAGTGACTCACCCTCCTGGGATGTCGCTGTCACCTGCGACGGTACGGAGGGGGTCTGACGGGGCGGAGGCCGGCGGCTGAACGGCCGGTGAACCGGCTGCGAACTCTTGGCAGGCCCCGGCGCCCGGTCGCCGTGCGATACGGCACGGCCCGGCGCGGGTACGCGCGCGTTCGGAGGTGGTCGACATGTCGCTCGGCGGACGATTCCGTCACCCGCCCGCCGCCGGCCGGGACGCCGACGAACACCCGGTACGCATCACGCTCTCCGACGGGCCCGCCCTCGACGGCGAGCTCGGCGTTCCGTCGCCCGCCGTGGCGACCGTGGTGTTCGCGCACGGGAGCGGGAGCAGCCGGCACAGCCCGCGCAATCGCATGGTGGCCGAACACCTGCGCAGCCGCGGGTTGGCGACCCTGCTCCTCGACCTGCTGACCGCGGAGGAGGAGGCGGTCGACCTGCGTACCCGCGAGCTTCGCTTCGACATCGCCCTCCTGTCGACGCGGGTCGCCGTCGCCGCTCGATGGGCGGCCGGCGCCCCGGACGTCGGCGGTCGCCCCGTCGGGCTCTTCGGCGCCAGCACGGGCGCCGCGGCCGCCCTCGTCGCCGCCGCCCGCCTCCCCGACGTGGTGGGCGCCGTGGTGTCGCGAGGCGGTCGGCCCGACCTCGCCGACGACGCCCTGGCCGCGGTGCGTGCACCCACGCTGCTCCTTGTCGGCGGGTTGGACGACGTCGTCATCGGCCTCAATCGCGAGGCGCACAATCGCATGGACGCCGAGCGCCGCCTCGACGTCATCCCCGGTGCGACCCACCTGTTCGAGGAGCCGGGCACCCTCGAAGCTGTTGCCCGCCGCGCCGGCGACTGGTTCCTCACCCACCTGGCGCCGCCCGCACGGAAGGAGCGCACGCCATGACGATGCTCGACCACCGCCAGGCACCCAGCGACGAGCTGGACGAGATCCGCGACCTCGCCCTCCCGCTCGACCGGGACGCCGACCTCGACGCGCTACTGGAGCGAGTGGGAGACGCTCGTTTCGTGCTGCTCGGCGAGCCCTCGCACGGGACGTCGGAGTACTACCGGTGGCGGGCCGCCATCACCAAGCGGCTCATCGCCGAACACGGCTTTTCGTTCGTCGCCGTGGAGGGCGACTGGCCCGACTGCTTCGCCGTCAACCGGTGGGTCAAAGGACGCGCCGACCAGGCGCTCGACTCGCGCCAGGTGCTCGGCCGCTTCGAGCGATGGCCGACGTGGATGTGGGCCAACGAGGAGGTCGCCGAGTTCGTCACCTGGCTGCGGGACCACAACCGACGCACGGACGGCGACGTCGGATTCTACGGCCTCGACGTCTACTCGCTGTGGGAGTCGTTGCGCCGCGTCTTCACCTACCTCGACGAGAACCAGCCGGACGCGCTCGATGCCGCCAAGGCGGCGTTCCGCTGCTTCGAGCCCTACGGCGAGGACCCCCAGGAGTACGCCTGGGCCACCCGACTGGTGCCGACGACGTGCGAGACGGCGGTGATCGGCCTGCTGCTCGAGCTCCACCGCCCCGGTGTGGTGGGCGCCGACGACCGGGAGGCCGAGCTCGATGCCATCCAGAACGCGGAGGTCCTGGCAGGCGCCGAGCGCTACTACCGAACGATGGTGCAGGCCGACGCCGGTTCGTGGAACGTCCGGGACTGCCACATGGCCGACACCCTCGACCGCCTCGTCGCCCACCACGGCGCCGGTGCTCGGGCCGTCGTGTGGGAGCACAACACCCACGTCGGCGACGCTCGCGCCACCGACATGGCGGCCGCGGGCATGCTGAACGTCGGGCAGGTCGTCCGCGAGCGCCACGCAGACGACGGCGTCGTGCTCATCGGCTTCGGCGGCTACGAGGGCAGCGTCATCGCGGTCGACGCCTGGGGGGCGCCTGCCCGCCGCATGCCGGTGCCGCCTGCGCCGGCAGGCACGCACGAGCACCTCCTGCGCCATGCCGCCCCGGAGCGCGCGCTGCTCGTGTTCCCGGACGACCGCGACACGGCGTGGCTGGCCGCCCGACGCGGACACCGCGCCATCGGCGTCGTCTACCACCCGAAGGGCGACCGGCGGGGCAACTGGGTGCCGACGGTCATGGGGCGCCGCTACGACGCGCTCGTCTCGTTCACGACAACCGAGGCGCTGCGCCCCCTGCGCCCCGAGCCCGCCGCCGAGCACACCGAGCAGGAGACGTATCCCTGGACGACGTGACGGCGCCGATGCGGCGAGGACGACGGCGACGGCGACGGGTCAGCGCATTCCGGTTTCGACGCGGTCCTTCGCCTCCGTCGTGCCCGCCGCCTCGCGTGCGCAGTGGGCGCAGCAGAAAAAGCGGCCGTCGACCTCCACGCCGTGGCCGACGACCTTGCAGCCGCAGTGCTCGCACACCGGCGCCATGCGGTGGATGGCGCACTCGAAGCTGTCGAAGACGTGGCGGGCGCCTGCGGCGACCACCTCGAAGGACTTGTCGTAGTCGTTGCCGCACACCTCGCAGCGGGCCACGGCGGCCTCCTTTGGCGTTGATCGGTTGCTTCGTGCTTCTGTCGACGTCTCGGGCGGATCAGTCGTCGCCGCGCATGCGCCCGGCGCTGCCTGCGTCGAACACGCGGTCGAACTCGGCGGGGAGCTGCTCCCTGACCTTCGCCATGAGGCCGCCGCTCGTCGCCTCCTCGAGCACCTCCAGCACCACGCGTGCGTGGAAGACGGCCTGCGGCCGCTCCACGCCGTCGCGCTCCGCCACCAGCTCGAAGAAGTCGTCGACCGAGAACCGCTCGCCCGTCCCCGCCGCGGCAGGCGCCTGGCGGCGCAGGTGCTCGCCGATCTCGCTGGGGAGCTGGGCCGCCAGGTTGTGCGCGGCACCGTCGGCGATGCGTTCCGCCAACGTCTCCAGCGTGGCCCGCGTGGCCCGCTCCGCCTCCCCCCGGGAAGCGAGCCGAGCCCGGTTCTGCACCTGCCCGATGAACTCGTCGTGATCCACGTCGGAACCTCCTGTCGTGCTCACGTCGCGTTGTGCGAGGACGCGAAGTCCCGCACACGCGCGCTACCCGGGCGCCGTCCCGGGCAACCGTCCGCTACTTCTGGCCGGGCAGGACGTCCGTCTCCGAGGGGTGCCAGACGGGATGGTCGCCGGCCGTCTCCACGTTGAAGCCGTAGTCGTAGACGAGGGAGCCGCCTATGGTCCCGCCCAGGAAGGTGAGGGCGGTGGCAGCCAGGGTGAGCGCCAGCGGCAGGCCGGGCGTCGACGACTCGCCCCAGTACCCGGCGATGCGCACGGCGATCCCGGCGAGGACGAGCACGGTCACGACGACCATCGTCCACGCGTGGGCGTTGGCCGTGCGCCGCACCTGCGTGCCTTTCTCCGTGGACTTGAGCCAGTCCCAGAACCCGGTCACCGCCGCGAGCACCGACGCCGCCGCGCCGCCGATGAGCGCGAACGAGGCGGCCCGGTAGAAGTCGCGTGACCACTCCTCGTTGTGGCCGACGGCGGAGATGACGTCGAAGCCGGCCGCCAGGATGTACGCCCCCACGGGGACGTCGGTCAGCGGCGGGTGCAACGGCTTGCCCGCCCACCCCCGCAACCCCTTGAAGGTCCGGCCCTGCATGGTCAGCGACGGCCGAAAGGCGAACTTTCTCATGGGTTCCTCCTGTCTCCGGGCGCACGGCGCCCGGTCGGTTGTGCGACTACGCCCGACGAGCGCCCAGCCCGCGGTCGACGCCGGTGGCGGCAAGGAACTCCTGGCGCGTCCGGGAATCCTCCCGCACCAGCCCTCGCAGCGCCGAGGTGACAGTCGTCGAACCGGCCTTCTGCACGCCGCGCAGGCTCATGCAGGAGTGCTCGGCGACGAGCACCACGCCCACGCCCTTGGGCTGCACCTCGTGGTCGAGCCAGTCGGCCACCTGGCACGTCAGACGCTCCTGCACCTGGAGGCGGCGGGCGAAGTGCTCGACGACCCGTGCCGACTTCGACAAGCCGAGGATGCGGTCGCGGGTAGGTAGCCGACATGGGCGACGCCGGCGAAGGGCAACATGTGGTGTTGGCACAGCGAGTGGAACGGGATGTCGCGGGCGACGACCGGCCCGTCGTACCCCTCGTCGTTGGCAAAGGTGGTCGCTTCGAACGCCGGCGGCGTAAGCAACTCGGCGTAGGCCGCAGCTACTCGGCGCGGGGTATCGGCGACGTGCGGGTCGGCGATGTCGACATCGAGTGCGACGAGCAGGTCGCGGACCGCGGCCGCTGCTCGCTCGACGTCGATGCGAGCGCCCGGTACTACCGCGAGGCGTCGAGGCTCGACATCGGCCTCGCGGTCGACATTGACATCGACGAGGTGCGGTCCGGCAACGGTCATGCGCACCAGCCCAACACGCCGTCGGTCTAAAGTCAAGGAAGATGGACGATAGAAGCGTCGCCATCGGCGACTACGGCCTGGTCGGCGACACCCGTACCGCCGCGCTCGTCGACGGGCACGGCTCGGTCGACTGGATGTGCCTCCCCCACTTCGACGGCGACCCGGTGTTCGCCAAGCTCCTGGCGGGTGACGGCGGCGGGCACTTCGCCATCGCACCGGTCGGCGATGCCCGCCTGGTGGGCCGGCGCTACCAACCGGGGACGTCGGTGTTGGAGACCGAGTGGCAGGTGGGCGGGGCGCGGGTCGTCGCCACGGACGGCATGGTGGCCGACATCGGCGGCGCGCTGTTCCCGACGCTGTGCCTTGTGCGGCGCATTGAAGTCCACGGCCGCCCCGCACGGATCGCCGTGTCGTTCGACCCCCGCTTCGGCGAAAAACGCCGCCGTCCTCGGACGGGCCGAGGGACGGCGACGCTCGTGTGCGATAACGGCGGCACGGCGCTGGCCCTCTCGCTCGATCCGCCGGTGCCGGTGGTCGTGGGCGAGCGCGCCGAAGTGGATGTCGAGCCCGGCCGGCCGCTGGTCGCCGTGCTCACCGCTGTCCACCGCGGCCCGCTCACGTTCATCGCTCCGCACGAGGCCTGGCGCGCACTCGTTGCAGACGCCGCTCGGTGGCGGGAATGGACGGCAGGCATCGACTACGACGGCCCCCACCGTGACGAGGTCGCGCGCAGCCTGATCACCCTCCGCCTGCTGACGTACTCCCCTTCGGGGGCGCCGGTGGCGGCGCCCACCACCTCGCTGCCCGAGTCGCTGGGTGGCAGCCGCAACTGGGACTACCGCTACGCCTGGCCGCGTGACGCAGGCCTCGGGATCGGAGCCTTCCTCGGCGTAGGCCACGTGGAGCAGGCGTGCGCGTTCCTCTACTGGCTGCTGCACGCCAGCCGTCTCGATCGGCCGCGCCTGCGCGCCCTGCTCACCATCCACGGCAAGCCGGTCCCTCGTGAGCGGGAGGTCGACTGGGAGGGCTTCGCCGCGAGCAGGCCGGTCCGCTTCGGCAACGGCGCGCGCGATCAGCACCAGCTCGACAACTACGGCTGGGTGCTCGATGCCATGTGGCTGCTGGTGCGGGCCGGGCACCGCCTCTACGGAGAGACGTGGCGGGCGGGCAGTGCGCTGGCCGACGAGGTCGTCCGCCGGTGGCGCGATCCCGACGCCGGGATCTGGGAGGTCAGGGATGCGCCCCGCCACCACGTGCACTCGAAGCTGATGGCGTGGCTCGCCCTCGACCGTGCGCTTCACATCGCCGAGACCCACCCCGTGTCGGCGCCACGCCGTGAGCGTTGGCGGCGCCAGCGCGACGCCATCCGGGCCGACGTCTTCGCCAACGGCTTCGACGAGCGCCGCAACACGTTCGTGCGCGCCTACGGGAGCGACGACCTCGACGCTGCCTTGCTCGTGCTGCCGATCCTCGGCATCGAGCCCACGGGCTCGCGGCGCGTGCGGGGCACCGTCGAGGCCGTTCGCCGCGAGCTGTCGGCCGGGGGCCCGCTCCTGCACCGTTACCGCGCCGCCGATGGGCTC
>JAHWLA010000084.1 GCA_019347595.1 Actinomycetota bacterium | reverse complement strand
GAAGCGACGCAGGCGGCGGTGTCGTCGAAGGGGATCGCCCGGTCGCTGTGCGCCAAGCTGGCCGCCGCCTCGGCCAGTGCCGAGCGGGGCGACGGGCCGTCGACGGCCCGGCAGCTCGAGGCCTACCGCAACGAGCTCTCGGCCCAGTCGGGCAAGTGGGTGAGCGCCGAGCAGGCGGCCGAACTGATCGAGCAGAGCCGCCTGCTGTAGGCGACGGAGCAGGGGCGCGCTCGCCGACGGCGGCGCGCCCGTCACGCCACGTTGACCGTCCCCTTCATCGACGGGTGGATGGCGCAGTAGTACGAGAACGTTCCCGACCGCCCGAACCGGTGGCTGAACGACGCGTTCTGGCCCAGCGTCCCCGAGTCCCAGCTGCCGTCGTCGGCCGTCCACGAGTGCGGGGCGCTGTCGCGGTTGGTGGCCGTCACCGTCGTGCCCGCGGTGACGTTGAGCACGGGCGGCGAGAAGGCGAAGTTCTGGATGGTGATGGCGGCCGTCGGGCCGGCGGGAGGCGCGGTGGTGGTCGGGGGCGCGGTCGTGGCGGTGGGCGGCGCCGCGGTCGTCGTCGACGGCGCCCGCCGGGCTGCGGGCGCACCGGCTCGCGCCGTGGTGGTCGGGGCGGGCGGGGGCGGGGGGCCGGCCGGGCTCGCGGTGGTGGACGTCGCCATGCCTGTGTCCACGGCGGAATCCGTGGCCAGGGCCGACGTGGAGGTCGACGCCGTGGCGTCGGCCGCGCCTGCGTCCGAGCCCACGTCCGTGGCGTCGGCCGCGCCTGCGTCCGAGCCCACGTCCGAGGCGTCTTCAGCGCCCGACGAGCACGCGGCGGTCACGACGAACAGGCCGGCCACGACCGCTCTGGTGCCGCCGCGCACCGTCAGTAGTCCGTGCTCTCCGACTGGCCGCTCACCGGCGTCCCGTCGGGCCGGACGGCGAACCACACCCCGCCGACGTTCTGCCCGGTCACGTCACCGGGCGCCGAGTCCTTGGCGTAGAAGTAGAGCGGGTGCCCTGCGTACGCCACCTGGGTGGAGCCGTCGGGGCGGGTGATCGTCGACAGCTTCGCTCCGTCGACGCCGGCGCCTCCGGTGGGGCCGCCGTCCGCCCTGAGCGGCGGCCACAGCTCGGCGCACGAGCCCTCGCACACGCTGGTGCCCTCGGAGTCGTTGGTGAACAGGTAGAGGGTCATCCCCCGCTCGTCGACGAGGATGTCGCCGAGCGACGAGTCGGCCACCCTGACGGTGCCCGACGCCGCCGCGCTCGTCGACGAGGTGTCCTGCGAGCCGGTCGTCGTGGTGTCGGACGAGTCCCCGCACGCCGCCAAGGCGAGCGCAACGAGCGCAACGAGCGGGACGAGGGCGAACAGCCGAGAGCGGCGCATGCGGGGTCCTTCCTGGTCGGGGCGCCTTCGGTGGCGGATCTGTCCGTGAACTACGAGCAAACCGCCCAAATGGATTGCGGCAATCTTTTCGGCGCCCCCGTTCGTACAGTTGCCGTGATGCCTGCGCGCCTCGACCGGCTCTCCGACGAAGCGCTCCTGGCCGCCATGGCGCTGAGCGAGCCGGGGGCGGCTGCCGTGTTCGTGCGGCGGTTCCAGCGCCGGGTCTACGGGCTGGCCGTCATCGTCACGGCCGACGAGACGCTGGCCGAGGATGCGGCCCAGCAGGCGTTCGAGCGGGCGTGGCGCCATGCCGCCTCCTACGACGGGCGCCGCGGCTCGGTCGCCACCTGGCTGCTCGCCATCACCCGCCACGTGGCTATCGACGCCATCCGGGTCAGGCGGACGGTCCCGATGGACCCGGCCACGGTGGCCGGCCTGCTCCCACCGAGCGACTTCGTCGACCCGCAGGCGGCAGCCCTGGCGACCGACCAACTGGCGCGGTTGCGTCGCGAGCTCGAGGCCCTGCCTGCCGAGCAGCGCCGAGCCGTGCTGCTCGCCACCATCGGCGGGCGCACGGCCGTCGAGATCGGCGTCATGGAGGGCGTCCCCGTGCCGACGGCCAAGACCCGCCTGCGGACGGGGCTCCTCAAGCTGCGCGCCGCGGCCGCCGCCGAGGTGGAGCGATGAACGAGGCGTGCGTCCCCGTCACCTGTCGCGACTTCGACGCCGCCGTGGACGAGCTGGCTGTCGACGGTGTGGCCGAGCCCCGCCGCAGCGAGCTCCTGACCCACGCCGCCACGTGCGCACGCTGCGAAGCCCAGCTCGACGAACTGGCGGCCGTCGCCGACCGGTTGCTCCTGCTGGCCCCCGCCGTCGAGCCGCCGCCCGGGTTCGAGTCGCGCGCGCTGGCCAGGATGGAGGCCGCTGACGGAGGCACCGACAGCCGGGACGGTCCCCGGCGGTTTCGCCTTCGCGTGCTTCTGGCGGCCGCCGCCGTGGTCGTCGCCCTCGGCGCGGGCGTGGTGCTCGGCCGCAACGGGCCCCCGCCCGTCGTCGTTCGCAGCGGCATCATCGTGTCGGCCTCCGGTGTGCCGGTCGGGACGGTCGAGCTCGACCCCTCGCCCCGCCCGCACGTCCTCATCACTGTGGACAGACCGGCCCGCTCGGGCGGCACGCGCTTGTGCGAGCTGGTGCTCCCGGATGGGACAAGCGTCGTCGTCGGAAGCTGGGGCTACCGAGACGTGGCGGGCGGCTCGTGGGCGACCGGTATCGACGAGGCCCTGTTGCAGGCGACGGCGATGCGCATCGTGGCCGACGACGGCCGAGTGGTCGCCACCGCGCACATCACGGCGTCGCGCCGCTGACCGGCGCTTACGCCCGCGCCGCGCCCGCCTGCTGCTCCGCCCGGCGCCCGATGCCGCGGAGCAGGCGCCGGACGGCGACGGCGTGCCCGCCCGTGCCGACGACGAGCAGTCGGTACGCGGCGCCCGCCGGCCCGGGAAAGGCGGCCCGGCTCTCGGCCCGCACGCGACAACGACCGGCGTCGAGCGGGTCGACGTGGAAGACGAGGGCGTAGGTCGAGAAGCGGTGTCGGCCCTCCAGCGTGAGCCTGCGGCCGTGGTCGGCGCCGACGACTCGGAAGCCGGGCATGGTGGAGCCCTCGGCCAGTGGGCGCGGGCCCGAGGCAGTGGAGGGCTCGCAGCCGACGACGCGGGCATAGGCGGCGGCGCCCGTGCCTGAGAACCCGCGGTCGAGCGCATCGAGCACGGCGCGCCATACGGTGTCGACGGGCGCGGCCACGGTGATCTCGTGCTCGTCGACCGTGGGCAACTGCGCCGTGGTGCTCATCAGCGCCTCCGTGGTTTGGGTGGCCGAAACTACCGAACTCGTACGCGAAACGGCGGCGCCTGCCCGCACTGTGCGTATGAGAACGAGGGGGTCCCGGACTACCGATGGCGCGAGGGGGCGGCCGCCCGCCGCGCCGCCGAGCCGAGGGCGATGAGGAACAGGGCCAGCGCCACCAGCATCCCCGTGCTCGAGGCGCCGGTGACGGCCAGCCGGGTGTCGCTCACGTCCATGTCCACCCCGCCGGTACGCGTGCGCTCGGCGCCGGCCCCGCGCGAGGCGGGCGGGTCGACGCTGCGCACGTCGTCCACGCTGGTCACCCGCGCCGTGGCTTGGGCGGTGTTGTTACCGGGGGTCAGGTCACGCCCCGGCCCCGACACCACGGCGGTGTTCAGCACCGAGCCCGCCAACGAGTCGGCCAGCGCCACCGTGATGGTCACGGCCGACGACGAGCCCGCGGCCAGCGCCGCCGCGGTGGAGCATGTGACCGTCGCCCCCGACGCCGAGCACGTCCACCCCGACCCGCCCCCGCTCACGAACGTCACGCCCGCGGGCAGCGTGTCGGTGATCACCACGGGCGTGCCCGATGCGCTCGGCCCCAGGTTGGTGACGGTGAGCCCGAACGCCCCCGTCTCCCCGGCCACAAACGACCCCACGGCCGTCTTGCTCAGTGCCAGGTCGGCCGACGGCAGCGCCACCACGCCGATGAGGTTGGGAGCGGTGCCGAAGTCGGTGTTGTAGTGGTAGCTGCCGCCCGACACGTCGACGATGGCGTTCGACATCGTCGTGCTGCCTGTGCCGCTCACCACGCCGGTGAAGTCGCCGATCATCGTGCCGCCCACTCGGCCGCCCGGCACCTTCTCCGGCCCCACGCAGGAGCGGTAGGTCGAGCTTGTGGGGTCGTTGTCCCATCCGCACGCGTCGACGTACGGCGACCGGTTCGAGCCCGACGGCGTCTCGTAGACCAGGTTCACCTCGAGCAACTGGAACAGCGGTCCGAGCATGGTGAGGAACGTCTCCAGTTGCGAGTACCCGTTGGGCGCCGTCGACGCCGTCACTGTGTAGGTCACGGTGTCGCCCTCGTACACCGTGGTGGGCCCGTCGATCGACAGCACGGCGTTGCGGTTCTGCGACAGCAGCTTCTCGACGTAGAGCTGCCGCGGCGTGGGCGTGCTCACGGTCGGCACCCCTGGCGCCGAGGCGGTCACGTGGTAGGCGCGCGTGGTGCGGTAGGCCGCCGCGTCCCGCGTCACCACCACGAAGAAGTAGCGGTCGGCGCAGGCGCCGTCGGCCAACGAGGCGATCGACAGCACCGACGGCCCGAACAGGTTGAGGTAGGGGTTGAAGCTGTCCCATGTGAAGGCGACGGTGACATCGGCGACTGCCCCACCAGTGGCGCACACCCGCACACCCACCGGGTAGGTGTTCGGGCCGGTGGTCACGTTGTTGCTGTCGAGGCCGACGACGTCCCACGTGATGGTCTCGATGGTCAGGGCCGCGGCCGCCGCCCGCACCTGGCCGGCCGCCTCGCCGGCTGCCCCCGACGCCGCCTCGGTGGTCGTCGTGGTGCCGACCTCCACGGCGAGCGTGCTCGTGGTGGTGGCCGCCGCACCCTTGCCGTTGCCCTTCCCGCCCGCGGTCGTCGTGGCCGAGGTGGTCGACGTCGTCGCGTCACCGCTCGCCTCGGCGGTGGTGTCCGCACCATCCGCGGTGGTCGTCGTGGTGGTGTCGTGCTTGTCGCGGTTCTCGGAGCGGCCCGGCCGGTTCTCGGGCGGCGCCCCCGCCGCCGGACCGGCGAACGCCCACGCCACGACGAAGACCAGGAGCGCGCCGACGACGCCACGACGGCACATGCTCCGGTTGGCGACGACGCGCATGGGGCCTCCCCTTGTCGGCTGTTTCGGCCGGTTCCTCCCCATTCTCTACCCACGTCGACCCCTGAGGTGCGTCTGAACGACATGAAGTGGGTAGGAGCGGCGACAACCCACCTCCGAGGGGAGCGGTTGCTTGGCGCAGATCGCCTTCGTTGACGTCGACAAGACCTACGGCGACGGCACGAAAGCCGTTTCGCGGCTGAATCTCGAGGTCGCCGACGGCGAGTTCATGGTCCTGGTCGGGCCGTCCGGGTGCGGCAAGACCACCGCCCTGCGCATGGTCGCCGGCCTGGAGGAGATCAGCGCAGGCGAGGTGCGCATCGGCGAGCGGGTGGTGAACCACGTGCCCGCCAAGGACCGCGACCTGGCCATGGTGTTCCAGAGCTACGCGCTGTACCCCCACATGACGGTGGCCGACAACATGGCCTTCGGCCTCCAGCTCCGCAAGGTGCCGAAGGACGAGATCGCCCGCCGCGTCGAGCACGCCGCCGACATCCTCGGCATTGCCGAGTACCTGGAGCGCAAGCCTCGCGCCCTCTCCGGCGGGCAGCGCCAGCGGGTCGCCATGGGCCGCGCCATCGTGCGGGAACCCCAGGCCTTTCTCATGGACGAGCCCCTGTCCAACCTCGACGCCAAGCTCCGCGTGCAAATGCGGGCGGAGATCAGCGGCCTGCAGCGCCAGCTTGGGGTGACGACGCTGTACGTCACCCACGACCAGACGGAGGCCATGACGATGGGCCACCGGGTGGCGGTGCTGCGCAAGGGCGAGCTCCAGCAGGTCGACGAGCCCCAGACGCTCTACGACCGGCCGGTCAACCTCTTCGTCGCCGGCTTCATCGGCAGCCCGGCCATGAACATGGTGCGCGGCACCGTCGAGCGTGAGGGCGACGACGACGCCGTAGTCGTGCGCCTCAGCGGCACGGCGGCCGTCGCCATCCCGCCGGAGACGGTGGCGCAGCGCCCCGGCCTGGCCGCCTATGTCGGTCGGGAGATCATCCTCGGTATCCGGCCCGAGGACCTCGACGACGCCGCCCTCGCCCGCGACACCGGCGCCCGCCTGACCGGCCAGGTCCGACTCACCGAGGCGTTGGGCTCCGAACTGGTGGTCCACATCGAGGTGGCCGCCCGCCCGGCGCTGACCGAGGAGACCCGTGAGGTCGCCGCCGACGTCGACCAGGTGGTCGTCCAGCGCCTCCAAGGCGAGAGCGCCGTGCTCGTCGGCCGCTTCGCCGCCCGTTCCGACGTCAAACCCGGCCAGGCCGTGGAGATGGCCGTCGAGACCCGGGCCCTGCACTTCTTCGACCCAGAGACCGCGCTCGCTATCTACGAAGGAGACTGAGCATGACCGCATCCCTCCGCAGGCTCTTGGCCCTCTTGTGCGTGCTGGCCCTGGCCGCCGCCGGCTGCGGCGACGACGACGACGGCGACAACGGCGCAGCCCCGACAGGCGGCGGGGGCGACGACCTCGAAGTCCCCACCAACGTCGGAGGCTCCATGGAGGTCTCCGCCGTGTGGAGCGGCGAAGAGCAGGCCGCCTTCAAGCAGGTGCTCGACGCCTTCACCGCCCGCACCGGCACGACGGTGACGTTCACATCCACGGGCGACGACATCGCCACCGCCCTGCGCACCCGCCTGGCGGGCGGTTCGCCCCCCGACGTCGCCATCCTGCCGCAGCCCGGGTTGCTGCGCGACCTGGCGGGCCAGAACGCGCTGCAGCCGATAGAAGAGGCGGCGGGCCGTGCCATCGACCGCAACTGGGCCGACGACTGGCGCACATTGGGCACGGTGAACAACCAGCTCTACGGGCTGTTCTACAAGGCCGCCAACAAGTCGACCGTCTGGTACAACGTCGGCGCCTTCCGCACCGCGGGCGTCGAGCCGCCCGAGACGTTCGACGAGTTGATGCGCATCGCCGGGACAATCCGCGACTCCGGCATCCCGCCCTTCTCCATCGGCGGGGGCGACGGCTGGGTCCTCACCGACCTGTTCGAGAACATCTACATCCGCCAGGCCGGCCCGGAGAAGTACGACCAGCTCACCACGCACGACATCCCGTGGACCGACCCCTCGGTGAAGGAGGCGCTGCGCACCATGGCCCGGGTGCTCGACCCGGCACTGGTCAACGGCTCCGCGGTGTCGACCACCTTCGTCCAGTCGGTCGACAACGTCTTCAAGAAGCCGCCTGCCGCGGCCATGGTCATCGAGGGCGACTTCGTGCCCGGCGTGGCGACCGTCCCGGCCGAGCCGGAGACCGACTACAACGTGTTCGACTTCCCGTCGGTGGGCGGCTCCGACCCGATGGTCGTGGGCGGCGGCGATGCCGTGGTGATGATGAAGGACACGCCCCAGGCCCGGGCGTTCCTCACATTCCTCACGACGGCCGAGGCGGCCGAGATCTGGGCCCGCCAGGGCGGGTTCGCCTCGCCCAACAAGGCGGTCGACGAGGCGGCCTACGCGAACGCCATCCAGCGGCGCAACGCCCTGGCGCTGGCGAACGCCGAGACGTTCCGCTTCGACATGAGCGACCTGGCCCCGGCTGCGTTCGGCGGCACCGTGGGCCGCGGCGAGTGGGCGATCCTCCAGGACCTCGCCCGCAACCCCGGCAACGTCGACGCCGTCGCCACCGCCCTCGAACAGGCCGCAGCCGCCGCCTACGCCGAGTAGGCCGGGGTGGCCGTCGCCGCTCCTCTCGATCCCACGGCCGCCGCGCCTCGCCGGCGCGGCGGCCGGGAGCGGTTCCTCGTGGCGGCCGTGTTCCTGACGCCGGCGCTGATCCTGCTGGGAGCGCTGGTGGTGTGGCCGATCGTGGCCACCGTGGTGGCCAGCTTCCGCGACGGCACCGGCGACGAGTTCGTCGGGCTCGACAACTACCGGGCCATGTTCGACGAGCCCCGCATCCTCAAGGCCATCCGCAACAACCTCATCTGGGTCGCCGTGGTGCCCGCCGTGGTCACCGCCATCGGGCTGGTGTTCGCCGTGCTGAGCGAACGGCTGACGTACCAGCGGGCGTTCCGCACGGCGGTGTTCATGCCTATGGCGATCTCGCTGGTGGCGGGCGGCGTGATCTGGCGCGTCGTGTACGAGCAGGCGCCCGAGCGCGGGCTGCTCAACGCGGGCATCGACGTGGTGGCCGAGGTCTTCGATCCGCCCGGCGAGTACGCCGGTGCGCTGCCGTCGCAGGGCGTCACCCCGCTCGAGGGCGGGTTCGTGGCCGAGCAACCGGTGGAGCCGGGGGGGATCGTGTCGCTGGGCCTCATCGGCATCCCGCCCCAGCAGGTGCCGGAGTCGGCGGAGCCGGGACGCATGCCCACCCCCGCCGCCGACGAGGTGGCGGGTGTCGTCCATCGCGACTTCACGCCGGGCGGCGCCGGGGAGCGAGGCGTGCTCGACCCCACCGAGCTGGGCCTCCCGGGCATGAAGGTCGACCTCCGTGACGAGCAGGGGACAACGGTGAAGTCGGCGATCACCGCCGACGACGGGTCGTTCCACCTCCGGCAGGTGGAACCGGGCACCTATCGGGTGGCGATGGCGTCGTCGAACTTCGACGCGCCGTTCGCGGGTATCGCCTGGTTGGGGCCGTCGTTGATCCTTCCAGCGGTGATGGCGGCCTACGTCTGGATCTGGGCGGGCTTCGCCATGATGGTGCTCGCCGCCGGTCTCTCCGCCATCCCACGCGAGGTGTTGGAAGCGGCCCGCGTGGACGGGGCGAGCGAGTGGCAGACGTTCCGCCGTGTCACCGTCCCCCTGCTGGCGCCGGAGATGGCGGTGGTGTTCGTCACGCTGGTGATCTACGTGCTGAAGGTGTTCGACATCGTGCTCGTGGTGGCGCCGCCCGAGGTGCAGACGGAGGCCAACGTGATCGCGCTGGAGATGTGGCGCACGGCGTTCGGCGCCCGCAACGAGGGGCTGGGGTCGGCCGTGGCCGTGCTCCTCTTCGTCCTGGTGCTGCCGGTCATGGTGCTGAACCTGCGCCGATTCCGGGCGGAGCGAGGCTGATGGCGCGGCGCCTCCCGCTCCACGTGGCCATGGCCGTCGTCGGCCTGCTGTGGCTGGTGCCGACGGTCGGGCTGCTGGTCACCGCCCTGCGGCCGCGCGAGCTGTTCGCCACCAGCGGGTGGTGGCAGGCGATCACCAAGCCGTCGCAGATCACGCTCGACAACTTCGAGCGCATCCTGGAGTCCGACGCCATCGTGCGCAGCCTGGTCAACACCGCCCTCATCACGGTGCCTGCCAGCCTCGGCGTGGTGGCGATCGCCGCCCTGGCCGCCTACGCCTTCGCGTGGATCGAGTTCCCGTTCCGCGACGTGATCTTCCTCGGCGTGGTGGCGATGCTGGTGGTGCCCCTCCAGATGGCGCTCGTCCCTGTCGCCGAGTTGTACGGCACCCTCGGCATCTTCGGCTCGATCATCGGCGTGGTGCTGTTCCACATCGCTTTCGGGCTCCCGTTCGCCATCTTCCTGCTCCGCAATTTCTTCGCGGGCATCCCCAAGGACCTGCTGGAGGCGGCCCGGCTCGACGGCGCCTCGGAGATGCGTATCTTCCTGCGGGTGATGCTGCCGCTGGGCCTGCCCGCCATCGCCAGCCTGGCCATTTTCCAGTTCCTCTGGGTGTGGAACGACCTCTTGGTGGCGCTGGTGTTCGCCCGCACGGCGAATGCCCCCATCACCGTCGCCATCCAGTCGCAGCTCCGCCAGTTCGGCGGCAACATCGACATCATCAGCGCCGCCTCGTTCGTCTCCATGATCATCCCGTTGATCGTGTTCTTCGCCTTCCAGCGCTACCTGGCCGAGGGGCTGCTGGCCGGCTCGGTGAAATAGCGGGACGCCGGTTACCGTTGCCGACGGCATGACCGAGCGGCGCACCATCCCCATCGCCTGCACGCTGGAGCCTGCCGCGCTGCCCGCGCGGCTGGCGGCCTGGCACGCGGTGGTCGGGGAGTCGGTGGCGGAGGAGCCGGTCGAGGGCGGCGTCCGCTTGCGCTTCGCTCGCACGCCGGGCCTGCCCGCCCGCCTGGCGGCGTTGGCGGAGGCGGAGCAGGGCTGCTGCGGGTTCTTCGAGTTCCGGGTGGGGCTCACGCCGGAGGACGTGACCCTCGACATCACCGCCCCGCCCGACGCCCGCCCCCTGATCGACACCCTCCTCAACCGCTGAAACCCCCTCGTTCTGGTCCGTAGATCCGGCGCTGGGGCGCCGGATCTACGGACCAGAA
>JAHWLA010000083.1 GCA_019347595.1 Actinomycetota bacterium | reverse complement strand
TCGTGGGGCCACGATTTCCGGCCGGACTACCTGCGGCTGGGTGCGGTGGCGGAGGCGCTGGGACGGCCGCGGATCGTCGCCCTCACGGCGACCGCCACCCGGCCGGTGCGCGACGAGCTGGTGGAGCGGCTGGGGCTGCGCGACCCGCTGGTGCTCGTGCAGGGATTCGACCGTCCCGAGCTGCTGCTGGCCGTCGAGCGCTTCGCCGACGACGACGCCAAGCGCGCCGCGCTGTGCGACCGGGTGGAGGCAGCCGCCGGGCCGGGCATCGTGTACGCGGCAACGCGTGCCCGTGTCGTGGAGCTGGCCGAGACGTTGCGGTCGCGCGGTCTGCGCGCCGCCGCCTACCACGGCGGGCTGCCTGCCGGTGAGCGCGATGCCGTGCAGGACGGGTTCATGGCGGGCGCCCTCGACGTGGTGGTGGCAACCACGGCCTTCGGCATGGGGATCGACAAGGAGGACGTGCGCTTCGTCTTCCACGCGGAGCCCAGCGACTCGCTCGACTCCTACTACCAGGAGATCGGGCGGGCGGGCCGCGACGGCGCACGCGCCGAGGCGGTGCTGTTCTACCGGCCCGAGGATCTCGGCGTGCGGCGCTTCTTCGCGGGCGGCGCCCGTATCGAGGAAGAGGAGCTCGCGCACCTGGTGCGGGTCGTCCAAGAGCGCGGCGCGGTGCCGTTGGACGAGTTGGCCGCCGAGCTCGACATGTCGGCGGCGCGGGCCGCCACCGCCGTGGGGTGGCTGGAGCGCGACGACGTGGTGCAGGTGCAGGCCGACGGCGTGGTGGTGGCGGTCGACCACGACGCGGATGCCGAGGAGGCGGCGGGGGCCGCGGCCGACGCGGCCGAGGCACGACGGCGCACCGATGCCTCGCGCGTGGAGATGATGCGGGCCTACGCCGAGACGCGCCAATGCCGGCGCCGATTTCTTCTCAACTACCTGGGGGAGCCCTACGAGCCACCGTGCGACACGTGCGACGTCTGCCTGTCGGGTCGTGACACGCCCGTTGCCGTCGACGGGCCGTTCGCCATCGGCGAGTCCGTCGTGCACGAGTCGTTCGGTCGCGGCGCGGTGACCGGGTACGAGGCCGACAAGGTCGTCGTGCTCTTCGACGACCTGGGCTACAGGACCCTGTTGCTCGACCACGTGATGTCGTCGGGAATGTTGCAAGCCGAGGACTGACGGGTACCTCCTGAGGAGTCGATCCAAGGAGGGCACCATGCCTGCCAGCAAGGAGATGCCCGGCACGCTGAAGCGTTCGCCTGCCAAGGCGCAGCGCACGTGGGCCAAGGCGCACGACAGCGCGGTGGAGAGCTACGGCGAGGGCGAGCGGGCGCACCGCACGGCCAACGCGGCGCTGAAGCACTCGTTCGAGAAGGTGGGCGACCACTGGGAGCCCAAGGACGAGAAGGGCCCGTCCGACCCGCAGGCAGCCAAGAGCGGCAAGGAGGCTCGCCGCGGCGGCAAGACCTACGGCGGTGTCGACGTCAACGGGAACACCAAGGAAGAGCTCTACGAGCGGGCCAAGAAGCTCGACGTCGAGGGCCGGTCGAAGATGAACAAGAAGGAGCTGGCGGAGGCCGTCGCCCGCAAGCAGGACTGAGGCATACGCCGCGCGGGGGCGGGGGAAGGAGTCCGGGTATGGAGAGCGCCGGAACCACCCCGCACGTCGCCGTGAACGCCCCCGATCTGGCCGAGGTGCTCCAGGCGCCCGGCCCCTTCGCCACCGTCTACCTGGCCACGGTGGGCGACGTGGACAACGCCGCCCAACGGTCGGAACTCCGCTGGCGCGGCGTGCGCGATGCGCTGGCTGACGCCGGGGCGCCCGAGTCGACGCTCGAGGAGATCGACGCCCTCGTCCCCGACGCCCATCACCGGGGGCAGTGCTTGAGCGTGGTCGCCAACGGCGACGGGGTGCTGCACGTCGAGCACCATCCCGAGGAACCCAAGCGCGACATCGGCCGCTGGGCGCCGCTGCCGTCGTTGGTCCCCGTGCTGGAGTGGCGGCAGTCGTCGCCCCCGCACCTCGTGGTGCTGGCCGACCGCACAGGCGCCGACGTCATCGGATTCCGCCGCGAGCTGCCCGACGTGATGCGCGAAGCCGGCGACCAGGACGGCGATGCCGTCCGCAAGGTCCATCCCGGCGGCTGGTCACAGCGCCGGTACCAGGAGCGGGCCGAGAACGCGTGGGAGCACAACGCCGATGCTGCGGCCGCCGAGGTGGCTCGAATGGCGGAGCGCATCGGCGCCCGCCTGATCGTGGCCGCCGGTGATGTGCGCGCCCTGCAACTGCTGCGCGATGCGTTGCCGAGGGAGCTCGCCGACCTGCTGGCGGCGGCCGACGGCAACCGCGCCCCCGACGGCTCGGCGGGCACCACCGCCGACGACGCCGTGCGCCTGGTGGCCGACGCCGTGGCCCGCGACACGGTGGCGCTCATCGAGAAGTTCCGCGAGGAGAAGGGCCAGGGCGACCGCGCCGCGGCCGGGGCAGCGCGCACGATGGAGGCGCTGGCCCAGGGCCGCGTCGAGGTGCTGCTCGTGGACGACGACGCCATGGAGGACACGCCCATCGCGTGGTTCGGCCCCGAGCCGACCATGGTGGGGATGACGGAGGCCGACGTGAAGGCGTTCGGGGTCGACACCGCCACCGCGGCCCGACTCCCCGACGTCGCCGTGCGTGCCGCGCTCCTGACCAGCGCCGGCGTACGCGTGGTGCCGGGCGCCGTGCTCGACGGCGACCCCGTCGCCGCCATCCTCCGCTGGTAACCCGCGAAGTGTGCGGAGTTGGGGCCGCTGGAGCGGCCCAACTCCGCACACTTCGACCAGAATCGCCCGGGTGTGGAGGATCACGGCCGAGGAGGCGGAGCGCGACCAGGCCCGGGCCGCGGGCGGGCTGACGGCCGCGGGACTGCGTGCCGGTGACCGCGTCGCCTTCCTGCTGCCCGCCTCGCCCGGGTTCCTGGCCGTCGTATTCGGCGCCCTCCGCACCGGTGTCGTCCCCGTCCTGCTGAACCCGGCGCTGCTGCCTGCCGAGCGGGTCGATCTGCTCGACGACGCCGACCCGTCGTTGGTGATCGACAGCGACGCGTCCCTGGCTGCGCTCCTCGACGCCGTCCCCGTCGCCCTGGCCGACGTCCCCTTGACGCGACCCATGCACTACACGTCGGGCACGTCGGGCCGGCCCAAGGGCGTGTGGAGCGGCGTGTTCGACGAGGCCGACGCCGCCGCCATGTTCCGCGACGAGGCGGACCTTTGGGGCTACGCGGCGGGCGACGTCCACCTGGTGTGTTCGCCGCTGCACCACTCGGCGCCCGTGCGCTTCGCCGCCTCGGCGCTGCTGCGGGGCGGCGACGTGGTGCTGCTCCCCACGTTCGACGCCACCGCCGCCCGGCGCGCCTTGCGAGACGAAAGCGTCACCACCACGTTCATGGTGCCCGCCCACCTGCAGCGGCTCTTCGCCGACGGCGACGAGGTCGCCGCGCCGCGCCTCCGGCTGCTGGCCCACGCGGGCGCACGGTGCCCCGAGCCCTTGAAGCGTCGCGCCATCGCCGCTTTCCCGGCCGGAAGCGTGTGGGAGTTCTACGGGGCCACCGAGGGCCAGTTCACCGTGTGCTCGCCGGCCGAGTGGGAGGCGCGGCCGGGAACGGTGGGACGGGCGCGGCCGGGTCGCCGGCTCGAGACCGACGACGACGGCCAGGTGTGGTGCCACGTCCCGGCGTTCGCCCGCTTCGAGTACTGGCGCGATCCCGTGCGCACTGCCGCGGCGTGGCAGGGCGATGCCTTCACGGTGGGCGACGTGGGCCGGCTCGACCACGACGGCTTCCTGTTCCTCGACGGCCGCCGTGACGACCTGGTGATCAGCGGGGGCGTGAACGTCTATCCCGCCGAGGTCGAGGCGGCGTTGGCCGGCATGCCGGGCATCGCCGAGATCGCCGTGTTCGGCGCCCCCGACGAGCGCTGGGGGCAGCGCGTGTGCGCCGCCGTCGTCGGCGAGGCGGCGGCCGCCGACGTGATCGCCTACGCCCGCGAACGCCTGGCGGCCTACAAGTGCCCCAAGGACGTCTACCGGGTCGACGCGCTGCCCATGACCAGCACGGGAAAGGTCCGCCGCTCGGCGATCGCCGCCACCCTCGGGCTGGAGGAACCGTACAATTCGCCCACTCGGCACGAGGGGACGCGATGAAGGGCTGGACGAAGGAGACCGAAGCGCTCCTGAGGGAATGGGCGACGCGAACCGCCATCGCCAAGACGGCTCACTTCCAGTTGGTCGAGCTCTTCCGCCGCCGCTACACCGAGCTCGGCGTTCCCGTGGTCGTGCTGTCGAGCATCGTCGGCACCGGGCTGTTCGCCACCTTGAGCGAGGACGCCGTGAGCCGCCCGCTGCGCGCCCTTGCAGGCGTCATCAGCGTGCTGGCCGCGGTGGTGGCCGGCCTCCAGACGTTCCTGCGCTACGGCGAGCGGGCCGAGAAGCACATGGTGGCGGCCGACTGGTATGCGGCGGTGAACCGCCGCATCAACCAGTTGCTCGCCCTCCCTCCCGACCAGCGTCCGGAGGCGGCCAAGTGCCTCGACGACGTGCGCAAGGAGATGGCGCGCATCGGCCAGCAGTCGCCGGAGATCGGCCAGAAGCGGTGGGACCAAATCGCCGCCGACTTCGGCCTCGCCGAGGTGCCGGGCGCCCGCACGCGACGCCGCCGCTCGGCCGCCACCGAGCCGGCGTAGACGGCGGTCCCCCGGGCTTCAGGGGACAACTCGGACAAATAGGTCTAACGTCCGGATCTTCATCCGACTTTCGAGCATTGGGGGGAGACCATGCGAAGAGTCGTCCTGCTGGTCGCGGCCGTCCTGGCCGCCTGTCTGACCACCGTCGTAGCGCCACCGTCACCGGTCGCTGCGCATACCGCCAACTACCCGATCGTGCTCATCCCCGGCTGGCATGGCGTCGCCTCGACCTTCAACGAGATGATCCCCAAGCTCCAAGCCCAAGGGCTGACCGTCCTCGACTTCGACAGCAACACGGCGGGCACGCAGGCCCTCGGCTACGCACCCACGGCGAGCGGGCAGCACATCTCGTACGTGGCTGGGAAGATCGTGGAGGAGAAGATCCAAGCCGCGCTGTCGGCCAATGGCTATGCCGCCACCCAGCCCATCGACATCGTCGCCCACTCCATGGGCGGGCTGGTGGCCCGCTTCCTCGTCGAACAGCCCGGTGCCGACGTGGACTACTGGTCGAGCACCAGCGGCTGGTACGGCGACGGCGTGGCCGACGTGCGCACCGACTGGGCCGGCCGGGTCGACGACCTGATCATGCTCGGGACGCCGAACCACGGCACCTGGCAGGGCTGGGTGCCGGGGACCATCGGCGGCTTCGGTATCTGGAACACGACCGGCGGCGACATGGCGCCGAACTCGAAGTTCCTCACCCGCATGGGCTACGCCGAGAAGTCGGGCGAGTACTACAAGACCATCGGCGGCGACCCGTGGTACCTCCAGTGGCTCCAGTACGACTACAACGGCGACGGGGTCAGCCACGGCTTCGACGGCGTGGTGCCTGCCGAGTCGCCGTTCCTCACCGGCTCCGACCAGACACTGGTCGGTTTCCACCACGGCGAACTGGTCACCGCCGACCAGCCGCTCGACCTGGTGATCCAGCATCTCGGGTACACGTCGAGCCAGACGGGCATCGGGCAGGCGAACCTGGCGGGCACAGCCAGCGTGAAGCTGGAGTACGCCAAGATCGTCAACGACCACGACGGCGGCACCACCGACGAGTTCCGCTTCGACGTCTACGTCGATGCCAACGGCAACAACGACGGCTACACCTACCTCAACACCATCAACTACGACCGCGACGCGCCGTTCACGCAGAACTGGGGCAACAGCGGGCCGTCGTCCATCGGGATCAATCTGCCGGGCACCAGCCCGCGCATGGACGTGAAGCTCGAGGTGTGGGAGTCCGACCCGTTCGGCGCCCGCGAGTACGTCTCGACCGTCTATTTCACCGACATCATGCTGTCGGACGACCTCGACGGCCAGGACTACTACAGCGCCGACGCCGCCGACTCCGAGGGCGGGACGAACTCGTTCCGCGTGTCGATGAACGGGGCCACCAGCCGCGTCGCCGAAACGCGGTTGGTGACCTTCGGCATCGACAAGGCCTACATCCAGAACACGCTCGAGCCATTGGGCAACGCCGAGGCGCAGTTCACCATCCATGCCGGGCGTGACGGGTACGCGGGGACGTTCTACCGGGGTTCGCCCGAGGACGGCTCGCACTACTCGCGGGGCACCAACACCTGGGCCAACATCGGCACAGACACCAAGAACAACGGCGTGGTGGAATCGGAGACGGTGTGGAAGGGCCGCATGCTGAAGTCGGCGACGTGGCGCTTCGACGCCGAGTACTTCGACGACGACGGCGGTTGGTCGTCACGTGACTCCGGGGGCATGTACTACGCCACCGGGTCGGTGGGGAGCATGGGCGGCGGGCGCACCAACTGGGCAGGCACGTCGCTGTCGGCTTGGGACGTCTACTTCTACACCATCGCCGACGCGTAACACCCCCGCTCCCGAGTACATAGCCCGCGATTTCGCCGGCTATGTACTCGGGGCGGACGGCGGGGCGAACCGTTGAGCTAGCGTCCGGGTCGACAACATGCACGAACGCTCGAATCAGATCGCCCTCGGTGCCCTCTTGGAGCAATCGCACCTGCTGGCTCCCGGCGACCTCGGCCACGCCGTACGCGAGGCTGCCGGCCTAGCCGGCTACCGCAATGCGTCGTTGTTCCTCACCGACTACGAGCAACGCATACTCGTGCCCGTACCGCCCGCCGACAGCGAGTCGATCGACATCGACGCCACCATGGCGGGACGGGCGTTTCGGCAGATCGAAGTCACCCAGGTGCACGGCGACACCGGGGGCACCCGACTCAATGTGCCGCTGCTCGACGGAGCCGAACGGCTCGGCGTCATGATGGTCGACGTCGACCACGCCGACGGCGACACCGTGGCGGGCGCCAAGCGCATCGCCACGCTGGCGGCCGAGCTCATCATCAGCAAGCAGCAGTACGGCGACACGCTCCTCCTGGCGCGTCGCCGCCGGCCGATGGACCTGGCCGCCGAGATGCGCTGGTCGCTGCTGCCGCCCCTCACCTTCACCACCGAGCGGGTGTCGGTGTCGGGCATCCTCGAGCCGGCCTACGAGATCGCGGGCGATGCCTTCGACTACGCCTTGAACGGCGACGTCATGCATCTCGCCGTCATCGACGCCATGGGCCACGGGCTCGGGGCCAGCCGCATGGCCAACCTGGCGGTGGGTGCCTATCGCTACGCGCGCCGAACAGGCCTCGATCTCGGCGCCACCTACCGGACGGTGGACGCCGCGGTCGCCTCGCAGTTCGGCGAAGAGCGCTTCGTGACCGGGCACTTGGCCGAGTTGCAGGTCGGCACCGGGGTGCTGCGCTGGATCAACGCAGGGCACCCCCAGCCGTTGCTGCTGCGCGACGCCGCCGTCGTAGGGCCGCTCCACGCCGACACCTGCCTACCCCTCGGGCTCGGCGACGAGCCCATGGAGATCGCCGACACGAGCCTCCAGACGGGCGACACCGTGCTGTTCTTCACCGACGGGGTAGTGGAGGCGCGATCGCCGGCGGGCGAGCTGTTCGGCGAGGGCCGCCTCGTCGACCACTTGCGTCGGGCAGCCACCTCCGAGGAGCCGCTGCCCGAGATGATGAGGCGCTTGGTGCACGCCATTCTCGACCACGAGGCGGGCCGCCTCCACGACGACGCCACGCTGCTCGCCGTGACCTGGCACGGAGGCTGAGCGGCCGCCGAGCCAGGGCCGCCGCGTTGGCGACGGCCCCGGCCGGATGCGGCGACGGCTACCAGTTGAAGCCGTTGACGTACGACTGCTCGGCGAGGACGGCCTGCCCGCTCGTGTTCGGGTGGAAGTAGTCCCACGTGCTGAGGTGGCTCAGCAGGAACGGGTAGTTGAACACGGTGTTGTCGTCGAAGTCGCAGTTGGCGCCGTACGCCGCGCAGGCTTCGGCGAGCTGCGTGTTGAAGTCGATATTGCGCTGACGCACGCGGTCGCGGCGATCGACGTCGGCCTGGGCGGTCGACAGCGGGTTCTCGAGCATCGACTGGCAGATGTTGTAGGCGTCCCATGCGGCCCGCGCCGACGAGTCATCCTTGCCTATCTCCCACAGGCGGTAGACCGACGGGATGCTGACGACGGCGACGGCCGCGTTGGGCAACCCGTTCTTCAGCGTGGCCATGGCCTGGTCAAGCTGGGTGCGAAACGTGTCGACCGGCGTCATGCCGGCCTCGGTCGACGCGCAGACGTCGTTGGCGCCCATGAGGATGGTGACGTAGTCGACGCCCGCGTTGACGGCGTTCAGCACCTGGGCGTCGAGGTCGATCATCTCGGCCCCCGATGTGGCGTAGTTGAAGTTGTTGTTGTTGATCGCCGGGTTCTTGGCTCGGATGCGCAGGTAGTGGCTGTTGACGGTGCTGTAGTCGCCGGTCGACCACGACCGGCTCGGGTGGTCGAGGAACCTCCCGTTGGCATTGAAGCCGCGAGTGATGGAGTCGCCCAGCGACGCCATCGAGCTCGGGATCGGTGGCACCGCGTGGGCCGCCGGCGTTGGCGTGAGCGTGAGCAACAGGACGACGGCCGCGAGGCCGTACAGGTGACGTCGCAAGGTTCCCCCCTTGTCGTGGGTTGGTCATGGACTACCGGCGGGCAGCGGCGCAAGGGGTGTCGACCGGACCTGCGCAGCGTAGCGACTTGCCCGCGGAGCGGCTCGGTGGCAAGCATCGCTGCTCGTGCAGTCCGGGGACGAGTGGGTCAAACGAGACGCCGCAGTGGTGTGGCATGGCTTCACGCAGATGGCCGCCTACCTCGACAACTCGCCGCTCGTCGTGGAGCGGGCCGAGGGCCGTGAGCTAATCGACGTCGACGGCAAGCGGTACTTCGATGCCATCTCGTCGTTGTGGGTGACGACGCTGGGCCATCGTGTTCCCGAGTTGGACGAGGCGGTCGTGTCGCAGCTCGGCCGGGTGGCGCACTCGACGATGCTGGGCAACGGCAACCGCGTCGTCATCGAGTTGGCAGAGGCCCTGGCCGACCGGGTGCCGGTGGACGGCGCGCACGTGCTGTTCGCGTCCGACGGCGCTGCCGCCGTCGAGCAGGCCCTGAAGATCGCCTTCCAGTACTGGGTGAACCTCGGCGTGTCGGGGCGCACGACGTACCTGGCATTGGGCGGCGCCTACCACGGCGACACCGTCGGCTCGCTGTCGTTGGGCGCCGGCGGTTTCGGCACCGACCTGTTCGACCCGCTGCGCTTTCCGGTGCTGCGCGGTCCCGGCTACGACGACCCTCACTGGGCCGACGGCGTCATCGAGCTGGTGTGGGCGCATGCCTCGTCGCTGGCGGCCGTCGTCATGGAGCCGTTGGTGCAGGGCGCGGCGGGGATGCACATGACGACGCCGGACGACGTTGCCCGGGTCGCCGCCGCCGTACAGGAGGCGGGCGTGCTGCTGGTGTGCGACGAAGTGGCGACGGGCTTCGGACGCACCGGCACGCTCTTCGCCGTCGAGCAGTGCGGCGTGCGGCCCGACCTGTTGGTGTTGGGCAAGGGCATCACCGGCGGCTACCTACCGATGTCGGCCACGGTCGCCTCCCAGCGGGTGTTCGACGCCTTCCTCGGCGACGACCTCGGGCCGAGGACGCTGTACCACGGCCACTCCTACGGCGGGAACGCGCTGGCCGCGGCGGTGGCCTTGCGCCACTTGCAACTGATCGACGAGTGGGACGTGCTGGCCAACGTGCGAGCTCGCTCGTCGCAGTTGCGCTCGTTGCTCGCCGCTCGTCTGCCCGGGCGACGCGTACGGGTGTGCGGCCTGCTGGCGGGGATCGACGTGGCGTCGGGGGCAGCGGGGCGGCGGGTGTGCGCAGCGGCCGTGGCCCGTGGTGTGCTCCTCCGCCCGCTGGGGCCGGTGATCGTGCTGGTGCCGCCGCTCACGACGACGGCGGACGAGCTCGAGCGCGTGGTCGACGTGCTGGCCGAGGCACTGGCCGAGGTGGTCGAGGCATGAGCTGGGCATCGTGGGCGGCCGAGGAGGCCGATGGCATCCATGCCGCGGGACGGTGGCGGCAGGTGCGCACGTACGACTTCGAGGGCGGCATGGTCTCGTTCGCGTCCAACGACTACCTGGGCCTCACCCGCCATCCCGCCATCGTCGCCGCCGCCCACGATGCACTGGACCGGTGGGGCACCGGCGCCGGGGCGTCGCGACTGGTCGTCGGATCGCGGCCCGTGCACGA
>JAHWLA010000082.1 GCA_019347595.1 Actinomycetota bacterium | reverse complement strand
GTAGTCGAGGACCTCGGCGCAGAACTCGTGGCCTAGGACCAACTCGGGCATCGGTGGCGCGTCACGGCCGGCTTCCTTGGCGGTGGCCAGGGCGTTGCGAATGAGGTCTCGGACGTGCAGGTCCGACCCGCAGATGCCGTTGGCGAGCGAACGGACGAGCACCTGCCCGGGACCCGGCACCGGGTCGGGGACCTCGGCGAGGACGACCTCGCCCTGTCGCAACACTGCCGCCCTCATGCCTTCCTTCCCGGCGCGTCCCCCTGGCGCCGCCTTTCGCATTATGAAACGGAATCTCAACTCCGCTCACAGAGGATGCCCCGTTCGAAACAAACCGTCAAGGCCTCGCTTCGGCGTACGCCCCCGCACCGAGCGTCCACGAACGCGTGCGTTGACGGCGGCGGGTGCGCGTCCTCTACTCCCCCGAGGTAACCACAGGGAGTACGCATGGACCGTTATGTCGTCATCTCCTCCGACGGTCACGTCACGGCGCGGCCGGAGGACTACACCCCGTACCTGGAGGGCCAATACCAGCAGATCTACGCCGAGTCGCTGCAGGTCGAGGTCGAGCGTCAAGCGGCGGTCGCCCGGCTGTTCGAGACGAGCGACGAGGAGCACGGTGCCGTGTTCGCCGCCGACGCCGTGGCCGCGCGAAAGAGCCATGAGCTCGCCTACTACGACGGTGCCCTGACCGACGCCCAGTGGGACTCCGATCTGCGGACGCGGATGCTCGAGGACCAAGGAGTCGTCGCCGAGGTTCTGTTCTCGAACGCCACGCCGTTCGTGGGCTTCGACGAGATGTTCGGCCGAAGCGGACGTCGCGAGCACGTCGCCGCAGGGAAGCGGGCGTACAACCGGTGGCTGGCGGACTTCTGCGCACAGCTTCCCGGCCGCCGGGCCGGGATCGCGCAGCTCGACCTCGACGACGTCGACGACGCCGTCCGGGAAGCGACGTGGGCGGCGAACGCCGGGCTCAAGGGCGTCACGACGGGCCAGGAGGGAGAGTTCGGGCTGCTGTACGACGAGCGCTACGACCGGTTGTGGGCCGTTTTGGCCGAAGCCGGCCTCTCGGTGGCGTTCCACGGAGGAGCGGTTCCGCCCCACAGCACGAGCGACGTGCACCTGGCGTTCGCCTTCCTCACCACCGAGACGCTGTACTGGTCGAGGCGGCCGCTGTGGTTGCTCATCTGGGGCGGCGTCCTGGAGCGCCACCCGGCCCTGCGCGTGGTCTTCACCGAGCAGCGGTCGGAATGGGTCCCCCGCACGATCGCCACCCTGGATGGGATCTACAACAGCCGCAGGGTCAACTTCCGGTCGCTGGTGCCGCGGCCGCCGAGCGAGTACTGGGCACGCCAGTGCTTCGTCGGCGCGTCGCTGTTGACGGCCGAGGAGTGCGCCCTGCGCAATGCCATCGGGCCCGACAAGCTCATGTTCGGGGCCGACTTCCCGCACATGGAGGGGACGTGGCCTCGCACGTCGGACTGGCTGGAAGCGAGCGTCGGGGGCCTTCCCGAGGACGACATCCGGGCAATCCTGAGCGCGAACGCGGCCGCCGTGTACGGCTTCGACCTTGCCCGTCTGCAAGCCCTCGCCGACCGGGTAGGCCCGACGGTCGAGGCGTTGGCCACCCGCGGGAGGCACGAAGACCTCGACATGGCCTTCAAGGGCGAGCCCTAAGCGGGCGGGCCGGGTCGTACAGGAACAGAGACATGGGATTCCGGTACGCTCCGTTGCACGCCATGACCACGGAAGACGGCAACGGCAACGGAAACGGGCCTCGCGGGGCCACCCGCGTGCAGTCGGTGGAGCGCGCCGCCCGTCTGCTGATGCTCGTCGCACGTGACAGCACCGACGGGACCGGCACCGGGCTGGCCAAGGCCGCCGGCCTCGCCGTCCCCACCGGCCATCACCTCCTGAGCACGCTCGTCGCCGAGGGCCTCCTGGCGCGCGACGAGTTCGGCCGGTACATCCTCGGCCCCGCCGTGAGCGTGCTGGCCGACGCATACCACGAGACCCTGGCGGTGCCCGACTACCTTTCCCGCCCGCTCCAGGGCCTGGCCCAGACCACCGGAGAGACCACGTACCTCGTCGGCTGGCGGGGCAGCAGGATCGAGCTTCTGCGCCGGGTAGAGGGCAACCTGCCCGTGCGGGTCTCCATGCCCACGACCGGCGTGTACCACGACGCGCATGCCCGCGCGGGTGGCAAGGCCGTCCTCGCCGAACTCCCCGACCCAGTACGGGAGGAGTACCTGGCGCAGCACCCGCTACGACCGGTGACGACGAGCACGATCACCGACAGGCGGCGGTTCGAGACGGAGTTGGCGCTCGTCCGATCGCGAGGGTGGGCCGTCGACGAGGAGGAGTTCACCCCCGGCGTGTGCTGCATCGCCGCGGCCGTCCCCGGCGAGGCCATCCAGGTGGCCTACGCCATGTCGCTCCCGGCCCAGCGGTACGCCGAGCGCCGCGAGGAGCTGGTCCAGGCGCTCACCGCCGCCGCCCGCTCGGTCGCCGAGGTCCTGGCGACCTACGGCTCCTCCGCGTAACGGAAGTTTGCCTCCACAAGTCTTGAGCGCCAGACTCGCACCGCATGATCGCCGACGTCCTCCACTTCTCCTTCACCGTTTCCGACATCGAGCGGGCCGTGCACTGGTACACCGAGGTGCTCGGGCTGGAGCTCGTCCACCGCCAGCGGCAGGAGAACGAGTACACCCAGAAACTCGTCGGCATCCCCGGCGCCGTCCTGGAAGTGGCGCAGTTCAAAGTGCCCGGCGTAAACCCGCGCTACTCGACGCACATGCTCGAGCTGGTGGAGTACGCGCACGGACGGGGCGAGCACCCGTCGCTGCCGACGAACAACGTCGGCGCCGCCCACCTGGCGCTCTACGTCACGGACATCCACCAGCGATACGAGCGAATGGTCGCCCAGGGTGTCGATTTCAAGAACCCCCCCGTGGAGATCACGGCAGGGGCCAACAAGGGCGGCTTCGCCTGCTACCTCACCGACCCCGACGGCATCACCTTCGAGCTGCTGCAGCCCTCCCCGACGCGGGCGGCAGAGCTCGGGCTCACGCCCGCCTGAGGGAGCTCCGACGGGCGGGGCAGGTAGTCAGGCTGCTACCAGCGGCCCCACCCTTTCGGCCGACGGCCCGACCGACGAGACTCGACGCGCCGGGCGCACGCACCGCCGCTGCCTGCCCGGGCAAGGAGACCGAACACGATGGAAGTCCGCGCCGCAGTCCTCCAGCGCCACGACGAGCCGCTCGAGATCGACCGCATCCGGCTTCTCGACGTGGGCGCGCACGACGTGATCGTGCGGGTCGACGCCAGTGGGATCTGCCACTCCGACCTGTCCGCGCAGAACGGCACGCTGCCGTTCCCGCCGCCGCTCATCCTCGGCCACGAGGCGACCGGCATCGTGGAAGCGGTCGGTGCGAACGTGACGCGCGTGGCCGTGGGCGACCGCGTCATCAGCAGCATCGTCGCCCCGTGCGGCCGGTGCTTCCTCTGTACGCAGGGACAGCCCTACTTCTGTCGCACCTACCAGCCCTTCCCCGTGCACGCCGCCGATGCCGAGGGCAACCCGGTGGGGTCGCTCGTCGGGCTCGGGTCGTTCGCCGAATGCATGAAGGTGCTGGAGTTCACGCTCGTGCCCGTCCACACCGACCTGCCCCCGGAACAGCTCGCGCTCATCGGGTGCGGGGTGATGACGGGCGTCGGCGCCGCCCTCAACACCGCGCAGGTGACGCCGGGGTCGAGGGTGGCGGTCGTCGGGTGCGGCGGCGTGGGCCAGTCGATCGTGCAGGGCGCGGTCATCGCCGGCGCGTCGGAGATCTACGCCATCGACCTGGTGGAGATGAAGCGCCAAGCGGCGCTGCGGTTCGGCGCCACCCACGCGCTCGACCCGGGCGCCGGCGATGTCGTGGAGGCGGTCCGCGAGCTGACCGACGGGCTGGGCGCCGACTACGCCTTCGAGGCGGTCGGGCAGCGCGCAACCATCCAGGTGGCCCGGCAGCTCACGCGCGCGGGCGGGCTGTGCGTCGTCGTCGGTATCCCCAAGCGGACCGACGTGGTGGAAGTACCTGCCTTCGAGATCCTGCAGTCCACGCTGGCGGGCTCCCCGTACGGGTCGGGCTTCCCCGCTCGCGACTTCCCCCGCCTGGTGAAGCTGGCGGAGACGGGCCGCCTCGACCTGGCCTCGATGGTGAGCGAGCGCATCCGCCTCGACGACGTCAACGACGCGTTCGAGGCCATGAAGGCGGGCACGACCATCCGCTCGGTGATCACCTCGTTCTGAACACTGGTCCGGCCCGCGCCCGCGACGCGTAGGTGGCGGGCGGGCGGCTCAGATCCCGGTGTCGTCGAGGAAGCGGCGGGCCCGGCCCGTCAGCAGCGCCGAGATCTCGTCGAGCTCCCCCCGCTCCTGGCGCCAGGCCACGTAGCGCAGGTAGTGGTCGCGCGAGTCCCACTCGTGCATCCCGACGATGGTGGTGGGGTCGTCCTGGTCCTGGAGGATCCTCAGGCTGCGGCACCCCTCGAACCCGCGTGCGTCGTCGACGAGCCGCGCGAACAACTCCTTGACGGCGTCGACGGCGTCGGGCTTCGCATGGCACTCGAGAATGACGGTGACGCTCATCTCCACCTCTTGTCGGTGACGTTGCCCGTGGCAACGGACGTCGGCGATTCCACAAGGACCGAGGCGTCCCCACAAGGTGGACGCCCGGCGCGGTGTCCAAGTGCCCCGAAGCTGCACTTGGACACCCGTCGAAGCGCGGTCGACGGGCAACTCGGCATGGTTCCTGAGAGTTCTTGTTCCGGTAGTGTCGACCAGGTGAGCATCCTCGGCAATCGCGTGCTGCGACGCGAAGACCCCAAGTTCCTCACCACCGGGGGGACCTACGTCGACGACCTGCCCATCGAGGGCGCCCTCTGGGTCACGTACGTACGGTCCACGATGGCCCATGCCCGCCTGCTCGGCATCGACGTCTCCGAAGCCCGCCAGGCCCCGGGGGTCGTCGACGTCATCACAGGAGCCGATGTCGACCTGGCGCCGCTGGCGCCGTTCCCGTTCATTCCCCAGACGATGGCGTGGCCGTGGCTGGCCACCGAGACCGTGCGGTTCGTGGGCGAACCCATCGTCGCCATCGTCACCGAGGACCGCTACCAGGGCGAGGACGCGGCCGAGCTCGTCTTCGTCGACTACGAGCCGCTGCCCGCCGTCATCGACCCCGTCGAGGCGCTCCAAGGCGACGTCGTGCTGTTCCCGGAGGCGGGCACCAACGTGGCCACCGGGCAGCCCGCCGCCGGCGCGACCGACCTCTTCGAGGGGTGCGAGGTCGTCGTCCGCCGCCGGATCGTGAACCAGCGCGTAGCGCCGTGCCCGCTCGAAGGGCGTGCGGCCGCCGCCGTCTGGAGCGACGACGGCCGGCTCACCATGTGGTCGTCGAGTCAGAGCGCACACGGCACGCGCGACGAGTTGGTCAACCGTGTCGGGCTCGACCCCGAGACAGTGCGGGTGATCGCCCCCGATGTCGGCGGTGGGTTCGGCGCCAAGGTCGCCAACTACCCGGAGGACCTCCTGGTCCCCTGGATCGCCCGGCGCGTGGGCCGCCCCGTCAAGTGGGTGGAGTCGCGGTCCGAGAGCATGGTCGGGCTCGGGCACGGGCGCGGCCAGGTCCAGGACATCGAGATCGGCGGCACGCGCGACGGGCGCGTCCTGGCCTATCGCCTGTCGGTCGTCCAGAACGCAGGCGCCTATCCCCGCATCGGCTCTGCCCTGCCGATGATGACGCGCATGATGGTCGACGGCGTCTACAGCATCCCCCGCGTCGAGTTCGCCTCGACATCGGTGGTGACGAACATGACACCGACGGTCGCCTACCGAGGCGCCGGGCGCCCCGAGGCCACCGCCGCCATCGAACGGGCCATCGACCTGTTCGCCGCCGAGATCGGTATGGGCCCGGCGGACGTGCGGCGGCGCAACTTCATCCCGAAGGACGCCTTTCCCTACACGACCTCCGTGGGCACGGTGTACGACAGCGGCGACTACGACCGGGCGCTCGACCTGGTCCTCGAAGCCGCCGACTACGAGGCGCTCCGGAAGGAGCAGGAGCAACGCCGGGAGCGGGGCGACGTGGTGCAGCTCGGCATCGGGCTGTGCGTGTACGTCGAGATCACGGCGGCGGGCACCAACGGCGAGTGGGGCGCCGTCGAGGTGCTGCCCGACGGCAGGATCAAGGTGCGCACCGGCGTTTCGCCGCACGGGCAGGGCCACGTGACCTCGATCTCGATGATCGCGGCCGAGCGCCTGGGCGTCGCCGTGGACGATGTCGAGGTCGTCTACGGCGACACCGACGAGGTGCTCAAGGGCGTCGGGACCGTCGCCTCGCGGTCCATCCAGAAGGGCGGCGTCGCCGTACACCGCGCCGCGGGCGAGGTGCTCGAGCAGGCCAAGAAGGTGGCGGCCGACCTCCTGGAGGCGAACCCCGACGACATGGTGTTCGACCCGGTGGGCGGGCGGTTCCACGTGGCGGGCACGCCCGCCTTGGCCAAGACGTGGTCCGACCTCGCCGCCGCCGCGCCCGGCGGGCTCACCGCGGCCGTCGACTTGGAGGGCGGCGGCCCGACGTTCCCGTTCGGCGCCCACGTCGCCGTCGTGGAGGTCGACATGGAGACCGGGAAGGTGTGGCTGCGGCGGCTGGTCGCCGTCGACGACGCAGGCCGCATCCTCAACCCCATGCTGGCCGAGGGCCAGGTGCACGGCGGACTGGCGCAGGGCGTGGCGCAAGCCCTCTTCGAGGAGGTTCGCCACGACGAGGACGGCAACCCGGTCACCACCAACCTGGCCGACTACGCCTTCATCTCGGCGGCCGAGCTGCCCAGCTTCGAGACCATCCACATGGAGACGCCGACGCCGGTCAACGAGCTGGGCGCCAAGGGCATCGGCGAGTCGGGCACCATCGGTGCCACCCCCGCCGTGCAGAACGCCGTCGTCGACGCGCTGGCCCACCTCGGCGTACGCCACGTCCCCATGCCCGCCACGCCGCAGACGGTCTGGCGGGTGATCATCGAGGCCTCGGCGCCGGCCACCGGCTGACCCGGGTCGCGCCGGCCGCGACGATCGCACGGTCCGGCGTCCACGCCTCGCACGCCCGGGCCGTCTCCTAGTGTCGACGTTGTATGCATGTGTCACCGACCGTGAACGGCACGACGCAGGCGCATGACGTCGAGCCGCGCCTCCTGCTGGTCCACTACCTGCGCGACGTCGTCGGCCTGACCGCCACCAACGTCGGGTGCGACACGTCCTCGTGCGGGGCGTGCACCGTCCTGCTCGACGGCGAGTCGGTGAAGTCGTGCACGGTGCTCGCCGTGCAGGCCGACGGCGCGGAGATCGTCACCGTCGAAGCCCTCGCCCGCGACGACGAGCTGCACCCCGTGCAGCAGGCGTTCCGCGAGAACCACGGGCTGCAGTGCGGGTACTGCACGCCGGGCATGGTCATGGCGGCGCTGTCTCTGCTGCGCGAGCACCCGGACCCCACCGAGGAAGAGGTGCGCGAAGGCCTGGAGGGCAATCTCTGCCGCTGCACCGGCTACCACAACATCGTGAAGGCGGTGCTGGCCGCCGCCGGCATGCCGGGTGCGACCGGGGTGCGCGCATGATCCCGGCGCCGTTCGACTTCGTGCGAGCGAGTTCGGTCGACGACGCCCTCGCCGCGCTGGCCGAGCACGGCGACGAGGCCAAGCTGCTGGCGGGGGGCCACTCGCTGCTCCCCCTGATGAAGCTGCGGTTGGCCACGCCGGCGGTGCTCGTCGACGTCGGCCACCTGGGCGAGCTGTCGTACGTCGAAGACGGCGGCGACCACGCCGCCATCGGCGCATTGACCCGCCACCGCGCCCTGGAGACGTCGGACCTGCTGCGCCGCGAGGCGCCGATCCTCCCGGCGGCGGCGGCGACCGTGGGCGACCCGCAGGTGCGGCACCGAGGCACGCTCGGCGGCAGCCTGGCCCACGGCGATCCCGCCTCCGACCTGCCCGCCGTGGCCCTGGCACTGCGCGCCACCATGGTCGTGCGCGGGCCGCAGGGCGAGCGCGAGGTGCCTGCCGACGAGTTCTTCCGCGGCTTCCTCGAGACGGCCGTCGGCCCCGACGAGATGCTCACGGAGGTGCGTGTCCCCAAGGTCGCGGGGGCGGGCTGGGCGTTCGAGAAGTTCACCCGGCGCTCCCAGGACTGGGCGATCGTCGGCGTGGCCGCGGTCCACAACGGCAGCACCGGGGTGGCGCTGGTGAACATGGGGCCGGTGCCCCTGCGGGCGACGGCAGTCCAAGCGGCGCTGGCGGCGGGCGCGACCGCGGCCGACGCCGCCGCCGTCGCCGACGAGGGCATGGACCCGAGCGCCGATCTCCACGCCGATGCCGACTACCGCCGGCACCTGGCCCGCGTGCTCGTGCGCCGGGCGCTGGAGCGGGCAGGCGCGTGACGAACCTCGGCGGCGGCGGCGGGCCGGCGGGGCCGCACACGCCGGGCGCCTGCGAGCGCCTGGTGGAGGCCCGGCCGCGGTGAAGGACGTTCTCGGCGAGATCGAGCGCTGGCGGGCGGCCGGGCGGCGCGTGGCGGTCGCCCGGGTGGTGTCCGTCGAGGGCTCGGGGCCGAGGGCGCCGGGAGCCACGATGGCGGTCAGCGAGGACGGCGAGGCCGCCGGCTCGGTGTCGGGCGGGTGCGTCGAGGGGGCGGTGCTGACCGAGGCACTCGACGTGTTGTCGTCGGGAACGCCCCGGCTGGTCAGTTTCGGCTACTCCGACGACGAGGCGTTCGCCGTGGGATTGACGTGCGGCGGCACGATCACCGTGTTCGTCGAGCCCCTCGACTGGTGAGCCTGTACGAAACGCTGCGCGACGCCCTGCGGGCCGAGACACCCGTGGCCTTGGCGACGGTGGTGGCCGGGCCTGGGCTGGGGGCCAAGCTGCTCGTTCGCCCCGATGCCGGACCGCTCGGGTCGCTGGGCGACGCCGACCTCGACCGCGTGGTGGCGCGCGACGCGCTGGGCGAGCTCGCCGCCGGGCAGACGATCACCCGCCACTACGGTCCGCACGGCGAGGCGCGCCAGGACGAGGTGACGGTCTTCATCGAGTCGTTCGCGGCACCGCCCCGCATGGTGATCTTCGGCGCCGTCGACTTCACCGCCGCGCTGGCCCGGCTGGCGAAGCTGCTGGGGTACCGGGTGACGGTGTGCGACGCCCGGGCCGTGTTCGCCACGGCGGCTCGCTTCCCGATGGCCGACGAGGTGCGCGTCGCGTGGCCGGACGCCTACCTCGCCGAGGTGGGACCGACGTTGGGTCGCCGGGACGCCGTGTGCGTCCTGACCCACGACCACAAGTTCGACGTGCCCGCGCTCGTCGCCGCCTTGGCGACCGACGCCGGCTACATCGGGGCCATGGGTTCGCGGCGCACGCACGCCGACCGCGTGGCGCGGCTGCGGGAAGCAGGTGTCGACGACGAAGGGCTGGCCCGCATCATGGCGCCCATCGGCCTCGACATCGGCGCCCGCACGCCGGAGGAGACCGCCGTGTCGATCTGCGGGGAGATCATCGCTCTCCGCACGGGCCGCCACCCGCCCTCGTTGCGCGAGACGTCCGGCCCCATCCACTGACCTCGGTCAAACGACGCCGGCCACGACGTCGGCGACCGTGGCCAGCGCCCGGGCGTGGGCATCGACTCCCGCCTCCGTCACGCTGACCAGCAGGCCGTCCCGCGGCGAGGATGCCTCGCCGATGGTCACGTACCCGGAGGCGGCGAGCAGGCGGACGCGCAGGCGGGTGCCGCTGCGCGACAGCCACACCTGCTTCGACAGCTCCGACAGCACCTGCGGTTTCCCTGCTGTGACCAGGTGATCGAGGATTTCGAAGTCGGGCACGCGAAGGCCGTGCAGCGCCTCCAGGGACCGCTCCAACGACGCGACGAGGGAGGTGGCTGCTCGCGCCACCTCCCTCGGGTCCTGCTTTCGCGCGGGGCGACGCAGAGCGGGCTCTGTGCCCGTCACATCATCCCCATGCCGCCCATTCCGCCCATGCCACCCATGCCACCCATGCCGGCAGCGGCCACAGCCCCTGCGCCCGGCTTCTCGGGCTTGTCGGCCACGAGGGCCTCGGTGGTGAGCAGCAGCGCGGCGATCGAAGCGGCATTCTGGAGCGCCGAACGGGTCACCTTGGCCGGGTCGATGACGCCTGCCTTGAGCAGGTCCTCGAACTGGCCCGTGGCGGCGTTGAGGCCGATGTTGCCCGTCTCACGCTCGGCCTGCTGGACCATGACCGGCCCCTCAAGCCCTGCGTTGTAGGCGATCCACTTCAACGGCTCCTCGAGCGCCTTGGAGACGATGCGGGCGCCGGTGGCCTCGTCGCCGGTCAGCGACGCCGCCACCTGGTCGACCGCAGACCGGCTGCGCACGAGGGCGGTGCCGCCGCCGGCGACGATGCCTTCCTCGATGGCCGCCCGGGTCGCCGACAGGGCGTCCTCGATGCGGTGCTTCTTCTCCTTGAGCTCCACC
>JAHWLA010000081.1 GCA_019347595.1 Actinomycetota bacterium | reverse complement strand
CCAGATCAGCGTGATCATGGGACCGTGCGCGGGCGGGGCGGTCTACAGCCCGGCCATGACCGACTTCATCTTCATGGTGCGCGAAACCAGCCACATGTTCATCACCGGTCCTGACGTGGTGAAGACGGTGACCGGCGAGTCGGTGACGCTGGAGGAGCTGGGCGGGGCCATGAGCCACGCCACCAAGTCGGGCGTGTGCACGTTCGTGGCGGGCGACGAGAAGGCGTGCCTGGACGACGTCCGCTACCTGCTGTCGTTCCTCCCGGCCAACAACCTGGAGGACCCGCCCTCGGTGGTGCCGACCGACGACCCCATGCGGCGCTGCGACGAGCTCATCGACCTCATCCCGCCCACCTCCAACCAGCCGTACGACATGAAGAAGGTCATCACGTCGGTTGTCGACGACGGCGACTTCTTCGAGTACTTCCCCCACTGGGCGCTCAACCTGGTGTGCGGGTTCGCCCGGGTGAACGGCAGCGTGGTCGGCGTCATGGGCAACCAGCCGCAGATCCTGGCGGGCGTGCTCGACATCGACTCGTCGGAGAAGGGCGCCCGCTTCGTGCGGACGTGCGACGCGTTCAACATCCCGATCGTGACCTTCGTGGACGTGCCCGGCTTCCTGCCCGGCACCGACCAGGAGTACGGCGGCATCATCCGCCACGGGGCCAAGCTGCTCTACGCCTACTGCGAGGCCACCGTGCCCCGGGTGCAGATCATCACCCGCAAGGCCTACGGCGGGGCCTACGTGGTCATGAACGCCAAGTCGATCGGCTGCGACCTGGCCTACGCCTGGCCGTCGGCCGAGCTGGCCGTGATGGGGCCGCAGGGCGCGGTGGAGATCGTGTACCGGCGGGAGCTCCAGGAGGCGGCCGACCCGGCGGCCCGTCGGGCCGAGCTGGTGGAGGAGTACACCGAGCGCTACGCCAACCCGTACCAGGCGGCCGAGCGGGGCTACGTGGACGACGTCATCGACCCGGCCGACACCCGCATGGTGCTGGTGCGCTCGCTGGAGATGCTGCGCTCGAAGCGCGAGGAACTGCCGAAGCGGAAGCACGGCAATGTCCCGCTGTAACACGGCTCTTCGCTTGACGGCTCATCGCTGTGCCGCTGGGGGCCCCAACCCCATCGGCGCGGCTGCCGGCGGTGGTGCACGGTGACCGCCTCGCCCACGCCGGAGGAGGTGGCCGCCGTGGTGGCGGCCATCGAGATGACGTGGCCTCGGCCGGTGGCGGTGGCTCGGGTCGAGCCGGACCCGAAGCCGTGGCGGTTCTCGGGCCGGTGGTGGCTGTCGGGCACCCCCGTCGCCGCCCAACGCCGCCGCCCCTAGCTGAAGCGTTTTCGCTAACCTAGGCGGCATGTCGGTCGCCGCCGAGTTGTTGGCCGAGGCCCGCCGCCGTGCGGGCATTTCGCAAGCCGAGTTGGCCCGCCGGGCCGGCATCCCTCGTTCCGTGCTCAACGCCTACGAACGAGGCCGCCGCCAACCGGGCGCCGAGGCGCTGGCGCAGTTGCTGGCCGCCGCCGGGTACGAGCTTCGCCTGGCGCCGAAGGTGCGACGGGTGGAGGACGAGTACCTCGGGCGCATCCTCTCCGACGCCATCGGCCTCGCCGAGACCCTGCCGACACGTCGGCGCGGTGAGCTCGGCCCGCCGCTCTTCGGCCGGACCGGCACGTGACCGTGCTCGGGGAGCGGCTGCGGGCGGTTCACGCAGCCCTCGATGCCGCCGCCATTCCGCATGCGTTCGGTGGCGCCATCGCGCTGGCCTACTGCACTGCTGACCCGCGAGGCACGACAGACCTCGACGTCAATGTGTTCGTCCCTCCAACGGAGTCCGAGCGTGTGCTCGCCGCTTTGCCCGACGAAGTGGCCGTGCGGCCCGAGGACCGCTTGGTCCTCGCACGCGACGGACAGGTTCGGCTGTGGTGGGCGCGTACGCCCCTCGACGTTTTCCTCGACGTGCACGAGTTCCACACCGCGGTCGCTCGTGGCGTGCGCTTGGTCCCGTTCGAGGGCATCGACATCCCCGTGCTCGACTGCGTCGGGTTGGCCGTCTTCAAGGCCATGTTCAGCCGGGGCAAGGACTGGGTCGACATCGAGGCCATGGTCGACGCCGCCAGCCTCGACGTGCCCGCCGCTGCCGGGTGGCTGGAGCGCATCCTCGGCGCCGACCACGACGCCACCACACGGTTGGCCGCCCTCGTACAGTCGGAGGCGTGACGGTCGAGCTGACCACGGTGGCCGACGACGAGGCGGTCTTCCACGACCCCGGCCGCCCCGGCTGGGTGGGCCGCCACACCGGCCTCACCCCTGACACCGACTACGAGCTCGAAGGCGTGGCCTTCCGCACGCTGCCCCGCCCTGGCGGCGAGCTGCTGGCCCGGATCGCCACCGTCAACGACACGCATTTCGGCGAGGTGGAGTGCGGCGTCATCGAGGGGCTGGAGATGGGGCCGATCCTGCGGGCCGAGCCGGGCGAACCGCCCTACCCCGAGCTGATGAACGGGGCCGCCGTCGACGAGATCGAGGCGGCGCACTGCGACGCCGTGGTGGCCAAGGGCGACCTCACCACCTTCGGCATCCAGTCCGAGCTCGACGCCTTCCTCGCCTGCTACGGCCGCCTGGGCGCCCGACTCCGCTACATCCGCGGCAACCACGATCGCGACCTGTTCGCGGGCGGCGACTTCACCGTCGACGTCCCCGGCCTGCGCATCGCCGTGCTCGACACCGTGGTGGTGGGGCGGGCGTCGGGGATGGTGAGCGCCGAGCAGGCCGACTGGCTCGACACGGTGGCCGCCGACGCGGACGCCGACCGGCCCGTGCTCGTCATGGGCCACCACCACTGCTGGGACCCGTCCAGCCGGTCGCGGGAGCCCACCTACTTCGGCATCCACCCCGACGGCTCCGAGCGCTTGGTCGAGGTGGTCGCCCGTCGCCCGGGGATCATCGGCTACACGGCCGGCCACACCCACCGCAACCGGGTGCGCCGCTTCGATGCCACCGGCCCCGTCCCCTGGGTGGAGGTGTCGTCGGTCAAGGACTTCCCGGGCGTATGGGCCGAGTACCGGGTGTACGAGGGCGGCGTCCTCCAGGTGGTGCACCGGGTGTCCAGCCCGGCTGCGCTGCGGTGGACCGACCGCACCCGAGCCATGTTCGGCGGCTTCTACCCGCAGTACTCGTTCGGCCGCCTGGAAGACCGCTGTTTCCCACTATCTGGGCGTTGACAACGAGCGCCGGAGCGGCTAACTCGTCCACCGCCTGTGGAAAACCTGGGGACAATCAAAGTGTGCGGAGTTGGGGCCCTCGGAGCGTCCCAAGTCCGCACACTTCGCGGGTTTCAGGCCAGATCGGCTTGGGCGACTTCGACTTGGCCGAGCCCCCGGCCCGCCTCGGCGGCGCACGCCCGGGTGAGGGCGGCCTGCGAGCGGGCCAGCACGTCGTCGGCGGTCAGCCCGTGGGTCGGGTAGCTGGCGACCCCGGCCGCCACTCGGCGCACCTTGGTGACGTCCTGGGCCAGTGCGATCTGCAAGCGCTCGGCGGTCCACACCCCGCCTTCCTCGGCGGTGTCCTCCAGCACGAGCCCGAATGTCAGCGGGCCCACGCGGCAGGCGATGTCGGACTCTCGCAGCGTCTCCTGGATGAGGCGGCCGAAGGCGGCCACGGCGTCGGCCTGGGGGCGGTGGCCCTTGGCGTCGGCGGCCACGCCGATCTCCAGCAGCACCACGGTGACCGGCCACAGGTGGCGGCGGGCGGCGGCCACCCGTCCCTCGACGGCCAGCTCGAAGAAGCGGTCGTCGGGGAGGCGGGTCTCGGGATCGACCAGCGAGGTGGCCTCTTCCCGGGCGACGGTGGGCAGGTCGAGCAGCTTCACGGCGGCGGCGGCGCCCGCCACCCGGCGTTCGGCGTCCTGCGCCCGGTTCAGCAGCAACAGGGCGGCCACCGTTGTCACCAGGCAGCACGCGGCGGCGGCGGCGCCCAGCGCGGGGCGCTCGAGCACGGTGGCGCCCACGCCCGCCGCCAGCCCGGCGAGGCCCGAGAGCAACCCCAGAAGTGCTCGGCGATCGACCATCCCTCTCCCATCGGCGCGCCCAGCCCCGCGATTCACTAGTTCTTTCGGGGGTGCCGAGGCCGATTCCTGGCTACGGACAGTGCCCGGCGCATCGAAGTGTGCGGAGTTGGGGCGCTCCAGCGGCCTCAACTCGCACACTTCGCGCTCAGGGGGTGGCGCGGTGGCGTTCGACGACGCCGACCAGGTCGCCCATCATGCGGGTGAACTCGAAGTCCTTGGGCGTATAGACCGCCGCCACCCCCAGCTCGGCCAGCTTGGGCTGGTCGCCCTCGGGGATGATCCCGCCCACCACCACCGGCGCCTCGACGCCTGCCTCCTTCAACCGGCGCAGCACCTCGGGCACGAGCTCCAGGTGGCTGCCGGACAGGATCGACAACCCGATCACGTCGACGTCCTCGTCACGAGCCGCCGCCGCGATCTGCTCGGGGGTGAGCCGAATGCCCTGGTACACGACCTCGAAGCCCGCATCGCGAGCGGCCACGGCCACCTGCTCGGCTCCGTTGGAGTGGCCGTCGAGCCCGGGCTTGGCCACCAGCAGCCGGGGCGGGCCGCCCGCCATGGCGTGCACGCGGGCCAGCACGTCGTCCATGGTGCCGCCCCGCTGCCCGACCGCCCCGCCTACGCCCGTGGGCGCCCGGTACTCGCCGAACACCTCGCGCAGCGCCCCCGCCCATTCGCCGGTGGTGCCGCCCGCATGAGCCAGGGCGATGGTGGCGGGCATGAGGTTCTCGTCGGTCGAAGCCACCCGGCGCAGCTCGTCGAGCGCCCGCTGCACGGCGGCCTCGTCGCGGCCGGCACGCCATTCGGCCACGTCGGCCCGCATCTCCGCCTCGACGGCGGGGTCGACCTTGAGGATCGCTTCCTCGCCGCCCAACGGCGAGTCCGCCGTCGACGTGAAGCAGTTGACGCCGACCACCTTGAGCTCGCCCCGCTCGATGCGGGCCGTGCGCTCGGCCTGGCTGCGCACCAGCCGGGTCTTCAGCTCCTCGATGGCCTCGAAGGCGCCGCCCATGGCGAGCACCTCGTCGAGCTCGGCCGTGGCCGCCTCCATGAGCTCATTCGTCTTCGCCTCGATGACGTGGGAGCCCTCGAAGATGTCGTCGTACTCCAACAGGTCGGTCTCGAAGGCCAGCACCTGCTGGATGCGCAACGACCACTGCTGGTCCCACGGGCGGGGGAGGCCCAGCGCCTCGTTCCACGCGGGCAACTGGATCGACCGGGCCCGGGCGTCGCGCGACAGCGTGACCCCGAGCGCCTCCAGCACGATGCGCTGCACGTTGTTCTCGGGCTGCGTCTCGGTGAGCCCCAACGAGTTGACCTGCACGCCGTAGCGGAAGCGGCGCAGCTTGGGGTCCTGCACGCCGTAGCGCTCCAGGCAGATGCGGTCCCACAGCTTGGTGAAGGCCCGCATCTTGCAGGTCTCCTCCACGAAGCGGATGCCCGCGTTGCAGAAGAACGAGATGCGCCCCACCACCGACGGCATGTCGTCCTCGGCGACCTGGCCCGAGTCCCGCACGGCATCGAGCACGCCCACGGCCGTGGCCAGCGCGTAGGCCAGCTCCTGCACCGGCGTGGCTCCCGCCTCCTGGAGGTGGTACGAGCAGACGTTGATGGGGTTCCACTTGGGGACGTGGCGGACGGTGTAGGCGATGGTGTCGACCGTCGACCGCCGGCTGGGCCCCGGCGGGAAGATGTAGGTCCCCCGCGACAGGTACTCCTTGACGATGTCGTTCTGGGTGGTGCCCTGGAGGACCCCAGGGTCGACCCCGTTGTCCTGGGCGTTGGCGATGTAGAGGCCGAGCAGCCACATGGCGGGGGCGTTGATCGTCATCGACGCGTTCATCTCGCCCACGGGGATGCCGTCGAGGAGCTGCTTCATGTGCCCCAGGTGGGCCACGGGCACGCCGACCTTGCCGACCTCGCCCCGGGCCTCCTCGGCGTCGGGGTCGTAGCCCGTCTGGGTGGGCAGGTCGAAGGCGATCGACAGGCCCGTCTGTCCCTTGGCCAGGTTGGTGCGGTAGAGCTCGTTGGATGCCCGGGCGGTGGAGTGGCCCGAGTACGTCCGCATCACCCAGGGACGGTCAGCCATCGTCGATCACCGCCGGTAATCGTAGAAGCCTCGGCCCGACTTCCGGCCCAGCGTGTCGGCCGCCACCATGCGCTTGAGCAGCGGCACGGCCGCGTAGTTGGGATCTCGGAACTCGGCGTAGAGCGCCTCGAGGATGGCCAGGCTGGTGTCGAGGCCCACGAGGTCGAGCAGGGCGAATGGCCCCATGGGGAACCCGCACCCTCCCTTCATGGCCTCGTCGATGTCCTCCTTGGTGGCCACGCCCTGCTCCAGCAGCCGAATGGCGTTGTTGAGGTACGGGAACAGCAGGGCGTTGACGATGAAGCCCGCCTGGTCCTTGACCTCCACGGCCGTCTTGCCGCATGCCTCCACGAACGTGCGCGCCGTGGCGATCGTCTCGTCGGAGGCGGTCAGCGGCCGCACGATCTCCACCAGCGACATGACGGGCGCCGGGTTGAAGAAGTGCACACCGCACACCTTGTCGGCCCTGCTCGTCTCCATCGCCATCTCGACGACGGGAAGGGTGGAGGTGTTGGTGGCCAGGATGGTGTGGTCCTTGCAGACCTGGTCGAGCTCGTTGAACAGCGCCTTCTTGGGGCCGAGGTCCTCCACGATCGACTCGATCACCAGGTCGCACTCGGCCAGCGCGGCCAGATCGGTGGTGGCCGACACCCGGGCCAGCGTGGCGTCGCGGTCCTCCTCGGACAGGCGCCCCTTGTCCACCTGCTTGCCCAGCGACTTCTCCAGGCTCGCCACCATGGCGTCGGCCGTGGCCTGCTGCCGCGACCGCAGGACGACCTCGTGGCCGGTCTTGGCCGCCACCTCGGCGATGCCCGAACCCATGATCCCGGACCCGACGATTCCCACCCGCTTGATCGACATGCCCGCAGGCTACCGACCGGTAGCTCCCTCGCTCCATTTGCCACGCCTGTACCGTCGTGGCCCATGAGCGGGACGATCGCACTCGTCGGCGGGAACGAATGGCGGGAGGGCTGCGCCTTCGACGCCGACCTCGTCCGGGCCTCGGGGGGCAACGAGGTGACGGTGCTCCCGACCGCGGCGGCCTACGAGCATCCCGAGCGGATGGTCGACGAGGCGGCCAAGCACTTCACCGTCCTGAACGCCGAAGTGCGGGCGTTGCCCGTGCTCACCCGGCGCGACGCCGAGGACGCGGCATTGGCCGACGCCGTGCGGGCGAGCCGGTTCCTCTACCTGTCGGGCGGCTCCGTCATGCACCTGCGCTCCGTGCTCAAGGCCTCGCCGGTGTGGGAGGCGTTGCTGGAGGCGTGGCAGAACGGGGCGGTCATCGCCGGGTCGGCGGCGGGCGCCATGGTGCTCACCGACCCCATGGTCGACCCCCGGGGCGGCGCCTTCACGGTCGGGCTCGGGCTGGTCGAGCAGCTCGCCGTCATCCCGCACTTCGACGGCTGGTCGCACGACAAGGCCAAGCGGACGCTCGACCTGGCGCCACGGGGCCTGCCGGTGGTCGGCATCCACGAGCAGACGGCGCTGATCCGCGAGCCCGACGGCACCTGGCGGGCGGCGGGGCTGGGGACGGTCGACGTCTACGTCGACGGGAAGGCCGCCGACCTCGGTGCGTTGCCCCGGTGAGGGCGCTCGCCGCACTGGCCGTGGCCTTCTCGTCGGTGGTGGCCTCGGCCGTCGCGCCGGCGGCATGGGCGCAGGACGACGAAACGCCTGCGCCGATCGACCTCACCACACTGGTTCCGGAGACGGTGCCCCCCGGGTTCACGCCGCTGGAGGACCAACCGGGGCGTCTCGGCCCGCTCGACGCCGCCGCGGCCGCCGCCGTGCTCGACCAGTCGGGCCGGGTGACGGCGGAGATGCTCCAGGATGCGGGGTTCGCCGACGGCTTCTCGAAGGCATGGAGCAAGGGCGACACCGGCGACGTCATCATCACCGTGCTGCTGGAGTTCACCACCCAGGCCGACGCCGAGGCGTTCCTGCGCGGGTTCCTGCAAGGGCGCCAGAAGACGACGACGCCGTTCCCCATCCCCGGCGTGCCCCAGGCCGCCGGGTTCGAACGGGGGCCTCCCACACCGGACCGCACCAACCCCGCCCAGCGGGAGGTGGTGCTGCAACGGGGGCCGGTGATGGCGATCGTGGTGGTGGCGGGCTTCCAGAGCTACCCGCCGATCGAGCCCGCGGTGACAATGGCGGAGGCCCAGCGGGCGGAGCTGGCGTCGGTGCCGGTGGAGCCCCCGCCGAAACGCGAGGACAACGGGACGATCCCCCGCCTGCTGGCGATGGTGCTGTTCGTCAGCGTGGCGTCGTGGCTGGCGCGGATACTGCGGGCCAACCCCACCCCGTTCCGCCCCCGCACCACCTAGCAACCCGCCGTTCTGGTCCGTAGATCCGGCGCCACAGCGCCGGATCTACGGACCAGAACGAGCGTCAGTCGTCGTGTTCGGCGACGGTGACCGACTCGATGACCACGCGCTCGGACGGCTGGCCGGAGCGGCTGCCCAGCGCATCGATCTTTGTCACCACGTCGAGCCCGGCCACCACCTTGCCGAACAGCGAGTACTGCGGGGGCAGGCGCATGCCGTCGGGCCCGCTGATCACGAAGAACTGGCTGCCGTTGGTGTTCGGCCCCGCGTTGGCCATGGCCAGCGAGCCCAGCTCGTAGCGACCGGGCGCCGGCAGCTCGTCCTCGAAGCTGTAGCCGGGGCCGCCTGTGCCCGTGCCCGTGGGGTCGCCGCCCTGGAGCACGAAGCCGGGGATGATCCGGTGGAATGTCACCCCGTCGTAGAAGCCCTGGCGGGCCAGGAACACGAAGCTGTTCACCGTCTTGGGGGCGGCGACGGGATCGAGGGCGAGCTTCATGGTCCCGTGCGAGGTGACCATCTCGGCCGTGTACCGCTTCGACGGGTCGATCTCCATGGCGGGCGGGGCGTTCCAGCGTTGGGCCATGCGCGCTACTTCTCCGTGATCGTGATGCGTTCGATGATGACGAGCTCGGCGGGGCCGCCCTCGCCGGGGGAGCCCGCGGCGGGGTCGTCCTTGTGCAGCCCCAGGATCTTCTTCACCACGTCCATGCCGCTCGACACCTTGCCGAACGTCACGTAGGTGCCCTGGCCGTCGAGCTGCGACGTCTCCGGCCCGGCGGCGAAGAAGAACTGGGCACTGGCGCTGTTGGGGCCCTGCGAGCGCGCCATTACCAGGTCGCCCTCGGTGTACTTGAAGCCCGACCCCTCGTCCGGGATTGTGTAGCCGGGGCCGGGATCGTCGTTGAACTGCGTGTGGGGCGAGCCGCCCTGGATGATGGCGATCCCCGTGTTGGTGCGGAACAGGGCCGTGCCGTCGTAGTAGTGATAGCGCGAGAGCACCACGAAGTTGTTGGCCGTGATCGGCGTCTTCTCGGTGTCGAGGGTGATGTCGATGACGCCCTGGTTGGTGTGCATTGTGGCCACGTACGTCTTCGACGGGTCGATGCACATGGGCGGGGGCTTCTCGAAGGAGTAGACGGGCTCGGCGCTGCCGTCGGCCGGCGGGCACGGCGTGTCGCCCGTGATCTTGTTGTCGTCGGCCACCGGCTCCGCCCGGGGGATGGCGCCCGCCACCGTCGTGCTGGTGGTCGGCGGAGTGTCGTCGCCGCGGCTGAAGAACATGGCCGCCCCCACCACCAGCGCCACCGCGATGACGACCATGGTCGCCTGGCGTCGAAGCTTCGCCTTGCGCCGCTGCGCCTGGAGGTACTCCTGACGGGCGTGGCGCCCCTGCCGTTTCCGTTCACGCTTCTGGGTGGGCACGGGGCGCCAAGGTAGCCGGGCCACCGATGCGAGGTCGGGTCGGGCGGTTGCCTGTAGGGCCGCGGAACGGCCCCGCTACGCTCGCCCCGTGGCACTCTTCGTCCAGAAGTTCGGCGGCACCTCGGTGGCCGACGCCGAACGCATCCGCGCCGTGGCCGACCACGTGGCCCGCACCCGCCGCCAGGGCCACGACGTGGTCGTCGTCGTCAGCGCCATGGGCAAGGAGACCGACGAGCTCATCCGCCTGGCCACCGAGGTGTCGTCCACTCGCCCCGGGCGCGAGATGGACATGCTGCTGACGGCCGGCGAGCGCAAGGCCATGGCCCTGCTGTGCATGGCCCTCCACGACCTCGGCGTCCCCGCCGACTCCTTCACCGGGAGCCAGGCCGGGATCATCACCGACACCTTCCACGAGCGGGCCAAGATCCTGGAGGTGCGGGGCGACCGCCTGCGCGAGTGCCTCAACGGGGGCAAGGTCCCCGTCGTCGCCGGCTTCCAGGGCGTGTCGACGGCGCGCGACGTGACCACCCTCGGCCGCGGCGGCTCCGACACCACGGCGGTGGCCCTGGCCGCCGCGCTCAAGGCCGACGCCATGGAGAAGTACAGCGACGTGCCGGGCGTCTTCAGCGCC